>JAMFRX010000411.1 GCA_026224995.1 Puia dinghuensis | reverse complement strand
TGGCAGCGCTCGCCGCTCCCGAGGGGCCCGGTCACATGCAGCAGGATACTGGAAGAACCTTCGTTCATCATCCAGACGATACCTTTGTACTGACCTGGCTGGCCCGGCGCCGGCTGCAGCACGTCGGCCGCAGGCGCACCCGTGCGGCCGGAATAAAAATAGATGGGCTGTGCTGTTACGCCCGCGGCGCCGCCATTCTGGATAAAGACGGTGACCTGCGCCGTGCCGGGAATAACATCCGGCGGCTTGACGCTGACCAGCAGCCGGTAAGGGCCGGCAACACCTTCCATGGAGACGTCGGGGCTGCCGACATGGGCATCCAGAGACTGACTTATACCCGACAGCAGCACCAGCAGGATAATGAGTTGTTTCATCGTTGAATTCTTTGCATCCATTTACCCCAGCGAAGACTGATCCTGGCGCAAAGCGCCCCTGCCACGACGGCTATCGCCAGCCCTTTCAGCAGGGCGGGCAAGCTCGCGATATCCCCCGGCCGAAAGCGATAGCGGAAAGGGAAATCGGGTGATGCGCCATAATACCAGGTCTGCGCGCCAAAGAACCAGTTGCGGGCGTGCGGCGACTCCAGCAGGAATCCGCTGAAGGGATACTGTACGGCCAGCAGCAGCCCCACGAACGCGATGCTCAGCAGCAGGGACTTAGTCCAGTCATTGGCCTTCGATCGCTGCAAGATTAAATCCATGGCCATGGCCGGTATGAAGACCAACGCGGGAAATTGCGCCGGCTGAAAATTGGTAATATGCGTAAGGATAGGTCCCAGCCTGGGCTCGGCCGGAAAAAGCTGCAGCACCCAGTTGGTAATGGCGACCAGCAGAAAATAGCCTCCCGTAACGGCGGTCATCCCCCACCGCATCCGCAACGCCGAGCCGAAAGCCGGGAGGAAGAGCAGGCTGGTGACGGCGCCTATGCAATAGAACATGCCGCTGCGCATGCCCCGGACATGCAGATAGTCCGTGCCCAGCGTATAGACCATGCAGAGCAGGCTGAACGCGCTCACGATAAAGAGCCCCTGTAAGAGGGAACGCTGTCCGGAAGTCGTCTCCGCATTCAGATATTTACAAATGCTTACACAGGCGCCGAATTGCAGGAACACCATCCCCATGGCCAGCAAGGTATGCGGCGGGGAAAGGATCGTCACATCCAGTCCGTAAGCGCTGTGCCACCAGTCGTCGAAAGGCGCCGAGGTCAGCATCGCGATGGCCCCCCAGATGCAGAACAGGCCACCCAGCGGACTGTAAAAGATGCCCCAGACGCGGACATCCGTAGCCTTCGATACCTCCTTACGATAGAAAGAGTTGTAGACCACCTGCAACCCGGAAAAGACACCGGCGAAGATGGCGCCCAGGTAGATAAGGATATGAGGTGGAGAAAGGAACTTGTCCCGGCCGATGGACCGGTGCCAGGAAATGTCCCAGAGCACACCGACGACGGTTAGCAGGGACGCCAGCGACACGGCGTAGAGATAAATAGGAATGGTTTTGCCGCTTGTGATCGCCCGGGGTCTTACGGCGCTGGGCGCCGGAGCCAGAGGGGTGGGGATAGTGATCGACATGATCAAATATAATAAAAAAGCCGCTCCGGTGGAGCGGCTTGGGCCATCATTCACACAAATCTAACTATTTAATATTTTGGATTGGGCCAGGTACTTTTTGCTGGGGTAATAGATGAAAAAGCAGGAGCCATTCTTTACCACCGGGATGATCTGCGTGGTCATCTCGGAAGGGATGGCCGGGCAGCCAAAGGTCGTACCCATGACGCCGTATTTATGCAGTACCCGCTGGCTCACATAGTTGGCGCCGTGGATGACGATGGCCCGCTTCCGGGCATTGTCGTTGAAGCCATTGTCCACACCATTTATCCGTAAGGAAACACCGTTCACGCCGGAATAAACGGTCGAAGTGACGTAAAAGCCCAGGCTGCTTTTGCAGGATTCCATCTTGTTGGAAAAGGAGGTGGCATACTCTTCGCCGGAGTTGATGCCATGAGCGACGTATGTTCTATAGATCACCCGGCGGTTGCGTACATCGATGACATACATCCGCTGGTTGCTGGAGGACTGACTGAAATCGCAGATCGACAGCACGTTGGTCTTTTTCAGCAACCCTCTTTTCTTAAGTTTATAGTAACCGATCCAAGCCGCCTGGAAGGCCTTGCTGCTCAGCCCGGAATCTTCAAGATCCATTTCGGAATAGATGGCCGAGGCCGTAGCCACAACCATCCGCATCTCAGCCCGCTTGGCGGCCAGGCTGGCAGACGCTTTTGACTTTACACCTACAGTAGTATAGACCGGGCCCGCATGCGACAACATCACAGAGCCTAACAAGAGCACCAGCGCGAAACTGGTTTTTACGGGGTTGGGGATCGTATAATTCATAAAAACGGATTTGGTATTAATGATCCAACCCTTATACCAGAAGACAAACGATTGTTTTGTAAAGGAATACGCTTAGAGGAGCGCTGGAAGTCGTCTCATTTTGGGAAAGCGAATACAGTTTTTGGACAATTCCGGGCAAAAAAGAAAGCAGGGGGAAGAATCACCCTGCTTTACCAAACCTAACTGCCTATGAAGACTATAACACTACGTTGTTTGTACGACTAGCTTGTAGTTTATATACGACAAGAGGAAAGGAATGGATTTCGGCGGGGACATTATATTTTCCGTCTGCCCAATAATCAGTGGATCCGCGGATTACTGGGGAATTTTGACCACAAGTACTGGCTAAACTTACTGGCACCATATTTTCCACCTGATAGTAATGAAGGCTTTCTTTTTACTGATCTACGAGATCTACCAGTTCATGGTCCGTTTTTTCAAGGAGGCCTTCATCCCGCCCTACGAATACAAAGAGGTGCTGAACCAGTTCTTTGAAGTGGGGATCCGTTCGCTTGCCATCATCTCGCTCACCGGTTTCATCACCGGTCTCGTCTTTACCAAGCAATCCCGGTCTTCGTTGGCCGAATTCGGCGCTACTTCCTGGCTGCCATCGCTGATGGCCATCGCCATCGTCCGGGCCCTGGCTCCCCTGGTGACGGCCCTCATCATAGCCGGCAAGGTAGGCTCCAATATCGGCGCGGAGCTGGGCTCCATGAAGGTGACCGAGCAGATCGAGGCGATGGAAGTCTCTTCCACCAACCCCTTTAAGTTCCTGGTGGTCAGCCGGATACTCGCCACCACCTGCATCGTGCCGGTGCTGGCGACCTATATGGCCCTCATTGGGATGCTCGGCGCTTTTGTCAATGTCTACAACAACGAACAGACGAGCTTCACTTCCTTTTTCCAGCAGGCTTTTGTTCGCATCACTTTCGTGGACATCGCCGTGCTGATCGTAAAATCGGCTGTCTATGGGTTTACGATCGGTTTTGCAGGCTGCTTCAACGGCTACAATGCCGACCATGGCACCGTAGGCGTCGGCCGGGCCGCCAACAAGGCCGTGGTGGTATCCATGTTCCTGATCTTCGTGGAAGAGATGCTTATCGTCACATTGGTTAACAACTATCTAAGATAATATGGCTGCCGCAACACAAGGGAATACGAACAAGCAGCCGCATCCCGGCATCGATCGCAACAATGCGGTGATCGCCCTGCGCGGCGTCCGCAAGGCGTTTGGCCCCATGGAGGTACTTAAAGGCGTAGACCTCGATGTTTATAAAAGCGAGAATGTGGTGGTCCTGGGTAGAAGCGGCAGCGGAAAATCCGTGCTCATCAAGATCATCGCCGGACTCCTTCGGCCCGACGAGGGAACCGTAAAAGTGCTGGGCAGCGAGATCGACAGCCTTGGCACACGAGCGCTGCAAGACCTCCGGAGCAAGATCGGCTTCTCCTTCCAGAACAGCGCCCTTTACGACGGGATGAATATCCGCGCCAACCTGGAATTCCCGCTCGTCCGCAACAAAAGGTCGCTCACCCGCAAGGAGATCGACGACGCAGTGGCCCAGGTATTAGACGACGTAGGGCTCTCGCAGACCATCAACCAGATGCCTTCCGAGCTTTCCGGCGGCCAGAAGAAACGGATCGGCATCGCCCGCACGCTGATCCTCCACCCCGAGATCATGCTCTATGACGAACCGACGGCCGGCCTGGACCCCGTGACGAGCGAAGAGATCAACGATCTCATAAACGAAGTACAGGAAAGCTATAAGACCAGCGCGGTCATCATCACCCATGACCTCACTTGCGCGAAGTCCACCGGCGATAGGGTGATCATGCTGGCCGAAGGCAATTTTATCCGGCAGGGCAGTTTCGAGGAAGTTTTCGACAGCGACGACCCGCGGGTGCAGCACTTTTACAACTATAATTTTATTACCAAAACATGAGTGAAGTCAACACAGCTAAACGGATGGCGGTAGGCATCTTTATCACCCTTGGACTGGCGATCCTGGTCGTGGCCGTCTTCACCATCGGCGGGCAGCACAAGGCCTTCGTAAAGTCCATCCGCCTGCACATTATCTTCGACAATGTACAGGGCCTCCAGCCGGGTAGCAATATCTGGCTCTCGGGGATGAAGGTGGGCACGGTGAAGTCCGTCGGCTTCTATGGCAACTCCCAGGTGGCAGTGACGCTCAACATCGAGAAGCAGGCCCAAATGCATATCCGGAAGGATTCCAAGGCGAAGATCAGCACTGATGGATTGATCGGCAACAAGATCGTCGTGATCGACGGCGGCAGCGACCAGGCCCAGATAGTGGCCGACAACGACAGTCTCCAAACCGAGCACGTCCTCGGAACCCAGGAGCTGATGACGACCCTTCAGGCCAGCAACAGCAACCTGCTGGAGATCACCGGCAACCTCCGGACCATCAGCAAACGCCTCACCGAAAGCCAGGGCACCCTTGGCCAGCTCATCAACGACCCGGCGATCGCCGACCGCCTGCGCGGCTCGATCGACAACCTGCGGAATGCTACCGCCGGCAGCGCAGCCATGATCGCCAATTTCAAGGATTTCTCCGAGCGGCTCCGGCAGCCCGGTGGACTCGCCAGCCAGCTGGTCAGCGACACCACGGTCTTCAGCCAGCTCAAAGGCGCCGTAACCCGGCTCAACCAGGCCTCGGCGCAGGTAGACGAATTCAGCAGCTCCCTGAAAACGGCCGGCGACGCACTGAACAACAAGAATGCACCGGTAGGCCTGCTGCTCCATGATGAAGAAGCGGCCGATAACCTGGAACGCACCCTCAAGAATCTTCGCGTCAGCAGCCAGGAGCTCAGCGAAGACCTGGAAGCCGTCCAGCACAGCTTCCTGCTGAAGGGTTTCTTCAAGAAAAAAGATAAACAATAGAATGCCTTGAATACAATGCTCCAAACCATCGGCGCCTGCTACCACGACCATGCCACCGAATTCGTCGTCTGGGCGCCCTTGCGCGACCGTGTCGACCTCTTGCTTTCCGGACAGGACGAGACCGTCGAACCCATGCAGAAGGATGCTTTGGGCTACTGGCGGCTGTCCCTGCCCGTTGGACCCGGCGCCCGCTATGGTTACCGGCTCGACGGCCGGCCAGAGAATTTTCCCGACCCGGCTTCGCTTAGCCAGCCCGAAGGCGTGCATGGCCTCTCGGCGGTGGCGGACCCCGAAGCCTTCATTTGGCGTGACCTGGGCTGGAAGGGCCTTCCCCTCAGCAACAGGATCATCTACGAGCTGCATACCGGCGCCTTCTCCCCCACCCACAACTTCCAGGGCATCATCGATCGTCTGGACTACCTCGTGGACCTGGGCATCAACACCATCGAGCTCATGCCCCTGGCGCAGTGTCCGGGCAGCCGCAACTGGGGCTACGACGGCGTATTCCCCTTCGCCATCCAGCACAGTTACGGCGGCATCACCAATTTCCAACGGCTCGTCGATACGGCGCATACCAAGGGCATATCCGTGATCGTCGACGTGGTCTATAATCACCTGGGCCCCGAAGGCAATTACCTGCATGAATATGGTCCCTATTTCACAGACAAGTACAAGACACCCTGGGGCCGCGCCCTCAATTTCGATGGCCCCTGGTGCGACGGGGTTCGGAATTTCTTCCTGCAGAATGCCCGCTTCTGGCTCGAGGACTGCCACGTGGATGCCCTGCGCCTGGATGCCGTCCACGCTATCGTGGATATTAGCGCCATCCCCTTTGTTCAGCAGCTCAACCAGCTGGCGATAGAGGTCGGCGCAAGAACGGGCTGCAAAAAAGAGCTGATCTGCGAGATGGATCTCAACGATCCCCGCTATATCAACCCGCCGGCCAAAGGCGGATACGGCCTGGATGGTCAGTGGAACGACGAGTTCCATCACGCGCTGCGCACCCTGCTCACGGGAGACACCAGCGGGTACTACAGCGACTTCGGCCATATCACCCACCTGGAGAAAGCGTTTCGCAATACCTATGTCTACAACGGCGTTTACTCACCACACCGCCATCGCACCTTCGGCGGATATGCCGACAGCAATCCCTACGACCAGTTCGTCGTCTTCGCACAGAACCACGATCATATTGGTAACCGGGCCCGGGGCAACCGCCTCACCGACACGCTCGACCTGGAGCAGCTCAAGCTGGCCGCGGCTACCGTCCTCCTTTCGCCCTACGTGCCCCTCCTGTTCATGGGCGAAGAGTATGGTGAAAAGAACCCCTTTTTGTTCTTCGTGGATTTCGGCGACCCGGCGCTCATAGAAGGAGTGCGCAAGGGCCGGGCGAGCGAGTTCAGCCATTTTGCCGACGGCGAAGCCCTCCCCCATCCACAGGATGAGGCCACCTTCAATGCCTCCGTATTGTCCTGGCAGCTCACCGGAACGCCTGGCGCCACCCTGCTAAACTACTACCGTCACCTCATTCGTTTCCGACAGTCCCGGCCGGCCTTGCAAGGCAGGACCCGCGACACCATGATCGTCCACCCACCCGCCGGCCTGACACTGCCCATAGAACGAAAGATCATCAACGATCACCTTTTTATCTGGATGCATTTCGGCGACCAGCCGGTGAGCCTGGAGAACATCACCTGGAAACACCTGGGAAAAGTTTTCGATTCCGCCGACACCCGCTGGGGTGGCCCGGGATCGCTCGCGGCCGAGGAGATACCTCCCGGTCACCCGATACGGATCGCGCCACATTCCGTGGTCGTATTCGAAAAAAGATAATAATACCCCACCTATGTTCATACCAAACAGCACCTATCGGATCCAGCTGAACGACCATTTTACCTTCAGTGACCTCCGGGGTATCCTGGACTACCTCCACGAGCTCGGGGTCTCTACCGTTTATGCATCACCGATCACGACCGCCAGCAAGGGCAGCTCGCATGGCTACGACGTCACCGATCCCCTGATCCTCAGCCCGGAGATCGGCACCGAAGCGGAGCTCAAGGAACTTTCGGCGCGCCTGCAGACCTACGGAATGGGCTGGCTGCAGGACATCGTGCCTAACCACATGGCCTACGACACCGCCAACCCCTGGCTCTATGACGTCCTGGAACGGGGCCGCGTATCCCGCTACTATTCCTATTTCGATATTGTCGGCGACCATCCCGTAGAGCTGCTGGGCGATAAGCTCATGGCCCCGTTCCTTGGCGCTACCGTCACGGAATGCCTGAAAAAGAACGAGCTTACCCTGCAGTTCACCCCCACCGGATTCGTGATCCGCTATTATGACAAAGACTACCCCGTCGCCATCCACCTGTACCGGTGGATCTGCACCGTAGCCGATGGCTTCCCCGATGGCCTGCCCGCCGCGCTGGATGAGCTGGAGCAGTTGGCAACCGCCGACCCTGAGACCTGGAAGCCCGGGAAAAAAAGCTGGGTGCAACAACGACAGGCCGATCCCAGCTGGCAGCACTTCATCGCCGCACGCGTGAGTTTCTTCAACCAGCGCATCCACCTCCTGGAATCCCTGCTCCAGGGCCAGCATTACGTGCTGACGCACGCTTCGCTGGCGGCTTCACATATCAACTACCGCCGCTTCTTTACCGTCAACAGCCTCATCTGCCTCCGCATGGAAGCGCCGGAGGTGATGCA
>JAMFRX010000410.1 GCA_026224995.1 Puia dinghuensis | reverse complement strand
GAGATCTTCTATCAGTATGAATACAAGCGGCAGCAGTCAGACTGGTTCCAATGGCTGTTCATAGACCGGAAAACGCTGATAACCCTGGCCGCCGGAGAGGGATGGGAGACAGAGATCATCTTCGATGATCAGAAGGATCAATACCTGGCGCGGTGCCGGCTCCATTAATGGGCCGCAGTCATTAACAGCCGCCAACCTTGTTGCCTGCCTGACCTCATTAGTTGTCCTGCCGCACAACACGGTACCAGGGAATACCCCATTTCCCCTTCCGCAGAAAGACCTTAAGCGTATCCTGATCGTTCACGGCTTCATAAAACGTTCTGCTGACACCTATCTCTTTACCCTCGGCATATTTCCCCCATGGAGAAAGCTCCAGGTAATAGGAAGTTGATTTGCCATGACTGGTCCTTTTACCGGTTACGGCCACATGCCACACCTGTGCCGCAGAGCGGTCATAGTAGCAATTGGAGAACGTGAGCAAACCATAGCTATAGGCCGCAGACACTACAAAGATGCAAACAACCACTAGGGCCTTGCGCTTTTCCGCTGAAATAGCTTCGTGGAAAGCCGCCAGGGCGGCGAAGGTCAGCACCAGGGCAGCGCCTGCCAGCAACTGCCATGCGGACGAGGGAAAACTATAGAGATCATATCCAAGCACCATGGCTATGACCAGCGCTGCTACCGGCATCACGATGGCGAGGGTCACGGAGGGGTAGGGACTGCTCTTTCTGGCCGAGAGTCGCATGAGACCATTGAAATGCCAGACAAAATATCCGCCCACCAGCGGCGCCAACAGCAGCAGGGTCGTCAACAGCCCAAAAGGCCGCGGATAAACTGCCGTCCAGATCAGCAGGCCAACGCCTGCAATGAAAGAAATACCGGCTATCCTGACCACGCGCTGGAGGTTGGCCTTACGTTCAGCCCCGGTGGACCCGAATCGATGATCTTCCAACATGTTCCTTTCTTCTGCTTTTCTTGCGCGTTCATCCACATCGGAATATTTTTCCTTGATCCACCGGATTAGGTCCTTTCTTCGGGCGACGGTCTCTGCGATCTTGAGCGTTTGACCGCCGTTTTTGGCAACAATATAAAAAGCCTGCTTTTCCCCACACCGGTAGCCATCGATCTCTTTCAGCGGGATCGACTTCGTTGAAAAAGCATCTCTCGCCTCCAATGTATAGTCATCTACGGTGATGCGCAGGAGCCGGCCTTGCCGGTAAAAAAAAATGCTTAGAAAGATCAGCACCAGGCCTAGGAACAGGAAAAAGACCAATCCGCCAAAAGTGGAGCGCGTCGCAAGATAAAGCAGCCAAATGCCGCCCGGAAGGGCAAGCGCTGCGAAGAGGAAGCCGGCGATCTTGTAGCCTTCGGCTATAGGATATTCGTCATTCATACGACCAAATAAACAAAAAAAAGCCGAAGGTTCAAAATGGGCTACAGCCTTTGCTGAGCAGGCGCTCAGGAATGCACCGAACCGCCCCTGCTGCCAAAACCGCCGAACCCCGCGCGGATGATTGTTCCGTGGTAACGGTGATAATAAAAGCCATATATATCCGGGTCAACAGTGACAGTTCCATAAGGCCGAAAACAAGACAGCCACGTGTAGTAGTCGGGAGGTAGATCGGCGGATTCAATGGGACAGGCATTGCTGGAATCTGGAGCATCGCCCGGGTAAGCGTATGGATCCACATCATAAGGGGCCTGCTGGTACATGGGCCTGTTACAGGCGGCCAGTGCGGCCGTGATCAGGACAAGCTGAATACAGAGTGACTTTTTCATCGGTTAAACGGGTAGGGTGGTGTACTATAAAAGTAATTCACAGCTTCAGCAGTTACAGTTATCCAGTGGTTATACATTGGTTATTCAATCGTTATCCCCCTATAAGTTCAGGATCACCAGGGACTGCCGCGATTCCAGGAGTCTTCGCTTCATAGCCATGGACGAAAGCTTGTGATAAACAAATGTTTACGTATATATTTGTTAATGACTGGACATTCCGATCGGTTTTCTCTATTTTTATCCGGATGAAGCCGTTCGGTTTGTTGCTCTGCACATTGCTGACTGTTTCCGTTTCTGCGCTCGCCCAGAGGCAGGAGGATTCCAGCTTTTCGCTTCTTATCAGCGGGGGCATGAGCTTTACACATGCAAACGATCCGCACATCAATCGCTGGCTGCAGAAATACGACTATCCCGCCGAACCCCATGTGCCATCCAGCATCAATATGGAAGTAGCCGCCATACCTTCTTCCTCTTCCCTGTTATATGACATTCGGCTGTCCACGATCAATTCAGGCAGCAACCTGAGCTCGTTCAATATTTCGGCCGGACTGTACAAGGCGCTCCTGAAAACACAGAGCTTCCTTTTCTTCGTAGGAGGGAATGTCGGCCTGCATGGTGATATCATTACGCTTAACGGCAATCTTCCGCCGGAATACCAGCAGCTGGCTACGCAATATCATTCTCCGCTGGCCCTCCGGAGAAGAGGGCTCTATATCGAGCCGGCTGCGCGGGCCTTCTGGTTCCCCCTGCGCTTTCATAGCGTGCAGGTCGGCTTTTATGGAGGCCTGGGTTATGACATGGACCTGAACTCACAATGGAAGCTGGGCTATTACAGCAACAATCATGGTGATTACAGTCATTTCCGGGGATTGGGAAAACCCAGCGACCAACAGCGGGTAAGCGAGCATGGCTTCTCCTTAGGGGGAGGCCTTACTATCCGGATCAACCTTCATTAGTGCCTTACAAGAAGCTTTACGATCTCCGGCTTCAGTCCATCCGACCATTGCAGGATATATGTTCCCTCGGGAAGGGTGGAAAGTTTATTTATCTGTACCATATTCTCACCTGTCTGGGCCTGGTACTGCTGGCTCCAGAGCTGGTTGCCTTTTATATCGAAGAGCCGGAGACTTACCGTCTCGGCGGCTGTTGACTGGAAGCTGATGCTGGTGAAGCTTTGCGCCGGGTTAGGATACACTGACAGCTTGCCCGCCAGGCCACTCAATCGTACGGATACGATCTTGCTATATACCGACTGGCCATCGGTCTCCTGTTCGCGGATCCGGTAGTAGAGCGTTCCTCCGGCGGCATATGCGCCATTGTCGGGAAATTCATAGTCCTCGGCCGCGCCGTTGCCACCCTGGTAAGGCGTGCTGCCTATAGCAGAGAAATTGATGCCGTCGCTGCTCCGCTCGATAACATAGCTCATAGTATTTACTTCCCGCGTTACGTTCCAGCTGACGTTGACAACGCCGTTGCCGGTGATAGCCGCCAGATCAAGGAAGCTCACGGAAAGCACTACGCAGCTGAGAGGGAACGGTGGTTCCAGCGATTGGGTCATATTAGTTTTAATGATACCTATGTTCCCATTTGCTGCGCCATAGTTGATGCCCCCTCCGCCTGTCGTCCCGGCAATGCCGCCGGTCGCGAGGGTCGCGCTGTTAAGGGTCGCGTTGGAAAGAATGACGCCACCACCACCGCCGCCGCCCGGACCGTGGTAGGCACCGCCGGCAAGCTCATTGCTTCCACCAGCTCCGCCATTTGCCTGGGCCGTAATATTGCCGGCACTGCCATTTCCGCTGAATAAAAGAATGGAGCCACCGGCACCGCCGCCGCCGGCACCGTCATTTTGTACTGTACTGCTGGCTGGCGAACCATTGGCTAAAACGCTGCCATTGCCCACAATGCCGTTGCCGGCCATCAGGATGATCATACCACCGCCCGCAGCCCCGCTGCTGGCAAAGCCACTGCCCGGGGTACCGGTACCGTTATTCGAAGTGCCGGCGCCGCCGCCACCACCTAGTATCAGTCGAGTGCCCGAATACTGCGCATACGGCGCACCTGGACGGCCGCCCGTTTGCAGACCCGAGCTCCAGGCATAGCCGCCCTGGCCGCCGGCGCCAAAATTGCCGCCGCCGCCACCACCGGTATTCTGATCATTATTGGAGGCGGGGTTACCGTCGGTACCGCCGCCACCCGCATTACCGGGACCGCCCTTGGCATAGCTGCCGTTGGGATAGCCTTCGATACCCGTGGAATATAAAGCCACATCACTATCGTTGAGGTAGTAAGGCGTTCCGGCAATGCCTTCGCCCTTGCTGCCATTGGCGTTCTTGGTAGCCAGGGTATAATAGTCGGCGCTGGAACCAGATCCGGAGCCGCTGAGCTGTCTGCCGCCGCCGCCGCGAAAACCATAGCCCGATGCATCGACGGTCTGAGAGTTTAGGAGGATCCTGTTGGTAGCATATAGCACGATCACGCCGCCTGTGGATCCGTCCCACCGGGGAGGCCTGATCGTTCCCGTTAGCAGCAGATCGAAATACGTAGGCACCCGGATGACCTGGTAAGTATATTGCCCATCCGTACCGAAAGGGGTGCTTTGATATCTGTTTACAAGTCCTGCTGTGAGATTCAGCGTGCCACCGGTAAGCGGAATATTGTTGCTGGCCACGATATATTCCATCGTGCCGGCCAGCATTGCGCCATTATTAAGGTAACCGTTTCCCGAACCGCTGTATCCATCACCGTAGTTGCTGGTATTGCTGGAGTTGAACTGTACGCCCTGCATCTGGATGATCAACAGGACATCTCCGGAGCTGATTGGCGTAGCCCCGTACTTTGCGGCCCCCAGAACTATAGAAGTGCTGCCTGCGGCTACATTGGCCTGGCTGGCAGAAAAATAAGTGTTGGAATATGTGCTGATGCTGGTCATGCCATTGCTGGGACAAGTCTGTCCGGCTGCTTGCTGGCTATAAAAGAGGATCAGAAGACAGTAGATCGATAAATATCCGTTGGTCGGCAACAGCACGTAAAGCTTCTTCATCGAATTCAGATTAGGGTGACGGAATTTATATAGGGTCTTGGCGATACTACCTCAGTCTTGCTAAACGGATACCAGTTTTTAGAATAATATAGATCAATAAGATACGTTCTGCGTCGGGTTCGCTTATCTCTCAGGGAGGGAAGGGTTTTCCCTCCCTGGGAAAAAAATAAGGGAAAGCCCTTACGGACTTTCCCTGAATCTGCCTGATGGCAGGTCGTTATTTTTCCTTGGCAGTCTGTACGCCTGCTTTATAGGCCGCCGATTCGGAGATCAGCTCGGCGACAAGCGAGGTCCAGCCTGTTTGGTGACTGGCACCCAGTCCGTGAGAGTCATCCCCATGAAAGTATTCGTAAAAGAGCAGCAGATGCTCATTTCCCGGTTTTTGATAAAACCAGTTGTGCTTTCCATGCGCAGGCCGGCGGCCGGCCTTGTCTTTTTTAAACAGGCTGATCACCCTTTCGGTGAGCTTATCGGCCACTGCTTCCAGATCGAGCTGCTGGCCCGATCCCGCCGGGTACTCCACCAGCAGGCCCTCCCCATAAAACTTCCCGTACTGCCGGATCGATCGGATGATGAGATAATTAATAGGGATCCACACCGGTCCGCGCCAGTTGGAATTGCCGCCAAAGAAATCGGACGTCGAATCTCCCGGATCGTATTTTATGTTGTAGTCGATGCCGCTGATGTTGATCGTGTATGGATGCTCTTCGTGGTGTTTCGATAAGGCGCGGATCCCGCCTTCCGAAAGAAATTCGCCCTCGTTTAGCAGCCTTTCCAGCAGGTAGATCAACCGCTTTTGCGGAACAAGGGAAAGCAGGATCTGCTCGCCGTCACTGTGCTCTTCGTTTGGCCAATACCGCTTGTTCTTTAGCCGGTAGCTTTCGAACCACGTAATCCGTTTCTTGAAGTCCGCCAGCTTATGGAGCATCTTCTTTTCGATGATCGAGACGGCAAAGAGGGTCGTCAGCCCTACGATGCTTTGGATGCGCAGCTGTACAGGTGATCCGCCGATAGACAGGGTATCATAGAAGAACTTATCCTCTTCATTCCACATCCCCTGCTCGTTCAGCGCCTCGGCTATCAGCACAAAATGCTCGAAGAATTTGGTTGCCGCGTCCTCAAAAGTATCATCTTTCATGGCGATCTCCAGCGCCATATCCATCATGTTGAGGGCATACATGCCCATCCAGCTGGTGCCGTCGGCCTGCTCCAGCTGAAATTCTCCGCCCAAAGAATGGCTGCGGTTGAACACGCCGATATTATCCAATCCAAGGAAGCCCCCTTCGAACATATTGTTCCCGTTGGCGTCTTTGCGGTTGATCCACCAGGTGAAATTGATAAGCAGCTTCTGGAAGATCCTTTTCAGAAAGCCGATATCGCCCTTGCCCGTACGCTCTTTTTCTATGCGATAGACCTCCAGGGCGGCCCAGGCCTGAACGGGCGGGTTGACGTCGCTGAAATTCCATTCGTAAGCCGGGATCTGTCCGTCGGGCTTCATATACCATTCGCGCATGATGAGCATCAGCTGGTGCTTGGCAAAAACCGGATCCACCAGGGCCATCGAAATGGTCTGGAAAGCCAGGTCCCATGCCGCATACCACGGATACTCCCATTTGTCGGGCATGGCGATAATATCCTGGTTCTTCAGGTGCTTCCAGTCGTGATTCCGTCCATTGAGCTTCCCGGCATTAACCGGGGAGATGCCATCGCTGGTCGTCAGCCAGCGTTCCACGTCGAAGTGATAATATCGCTTGCTCCAGAGGAGACCAGCCAGGGCCTGGCGTTGGATCGCAGCCAACTCCGGCGCGATATTGTGCGGCAGGATGGCTTGGTAAAACGCATCCGCTTCCGCCTTCCGGCTGCTGAAAAGTCCGGCAGGATCGCCGCCGAAGGGATTCTCCAGGATCCTGTTGCTGAGCCGGAGATAGATGGATTTCGTTTCGCCGGCGCCAATGGAATAATGATAGACCGGCGCGAATTTGGTCCCGGATTTTTTCTGTCGCAGCGCATCGAGATTGGCCTTGCGGATAACCGCATCATGAAAAGCGTCTTTGACGAAGGGAGTCTTGTTGGTCCCGCCAGAGACTTTTTCCAGGTTGGTCTCATTCTCCGTGAAGAGGCTATACTGCGGCTGCTGGAAGTAAAAATAGTATGGGCCCAGCCGGCTGTGCGTCGCTTTTACCGAAGTGCGGTCGCGGGTTGTGATCACTGGCTTCTTCTCCAGACCATCGTATTGCCACCGGTTGTAGAACCAAAGGGTCGGCAGCACGGTGACCTCGGCTTCCTTGCTGTACCTGTTATGGATATTAATACGAATGAAGACGTCCCGCGCATTTTGCTTGGCGTAGGCAATGGTGACGTCGAAGTATTCGTCCTTGTCGAACACGCCCGTGTCCAGGATCTCGTACTCCGGCTCTTCCTTGGAACGCTTGCGGTTCTCTTCCAGCAATTTCTTATAGGGGAACTCCTGTTGGGGATACTTGTACAGGTATTCCATGTAATAGTGGGTGGGCAGATTATCCAGGTAATAATAGAGCTCTTTGACGTCCTCTCCATGATTGCCTTCCTTGTTACCAAGTCCGAATAGCCGTTCTTTCAGGATGGGGTCCTTCCCATTCCAAAGGGCTACCGCGAAACAAAGGTTTTGAAAGAAATCGGAGATGCCGCCAAGGCCGTCTTCTCCCCAGAGGTAGGTCCTGCAATGCGCATGGTCGTAAGGGAAATAGTGCCAGGCGTCACCGTATGGACTATAGTCCTCTCTAACTGTTCCCCATTGTCTTTCGCTCAGATACGGTCCCCACTGTTCTAAAGGTATCTTTTTAGCAGCGTTAACTGCCAGTCGTTGATGTTCTGCCGTCATGTTGGTTGTCATTCATCGGGAGCTTCCCGCCCCCGGTGGTTTTTCCCCCGGAAGTTACTAAAGATAGCTCGGCCATCGGTTTATTTTGTCAAAAAGCCGCCGCTATGTGCAAATTCCGCCGAAAAGACCGAACTTTATTCAATATTTTTTTTAATCATTTTTACCGGATCCTGGCTTTAAGCCGCCGGTTCATTAATCATTTCGATTTTGACTTTCAAAGAATTTGGCCTGGATGAAAGCCTCCTGGAAGGAGTAGATGCTTCGGGTTATGAAAATGCCACCCCTGTACAAGAACAGGTCATCCCACTCATTTTACAAGGAAAAGACATCATAGCTTCTGCCCAAACGGGTACTGGCAAGACCGCAGCCTTCCTCTTGCCGATCATCAACCGGCTGCTTGCTTCCCGGCATGACGACCAGATCAATGCCCTCGTGATCGTGCCTACCCGGGAGCTGGCTGTCCAGATCGCACAGAACCTGGAAGGTCTTTCCTATTTCACGCCCATCAGCTCCATCGCCGTCTATGGCGGCGGGGATGGCAGCACCTTCTCCACGGAGAAACAAGCCCTTTCCCGGGGCGCCGACATCGTCATCTGTACTCCCGGCCGGATGATCGCCCACCTGAACATGGGTTACGTCCGCACCAAGGGTCTGCAATATCTGGTCCTGGACGAAGCCGACCGCATGCTGGACATGGGCTTCTATGACGACATCATGAAGATCATCTCCTTCCTGCCCCCCGTAAGGCAGAACCTGCTCTTCTCCGCCACCATGCCTACAAAGATCCGCGACCTGGCCCGGAAGATCCTGCACGAGCCGGAAGAGATCAATATCTCTATCTCCAAACCCCCTGCCAAAATCGTCCAGCAGGCCTACGTGGTATACGAACCGCAGAAGATCCCACTGGTCAAATGGCTCCTGAAGTCCACCAACCTCAAGAGCACACTTATCTTCTGCTCCAAAAAACATAACGTCAAGCAGCTCACTATGGAGCTCAAGCGTTCAAAATTCAACGCAAAAGAGATCCACTCCGACCTTGACCAGGCCGGCCGGGAAGACGTCCTGCTGGAATTCAAGAGCCGGCGGCTGCCCATTTTAGTAGCTACGGATATTCTATCGCGTGGGATCGACATCGACAATATCGAAATGGTCATCAACTATGATGTTCCTAATGACGGCGAAGATTATATCCATCGCATCGGCCGTACAGCAAGGGCCGAGACCGACGGCATCGCCTTCACCTTCATCAGTGAAAAAGAGCAGAATAAGTTCCGGACGATAGAAGACCTGTTAGGAAGTCCGGTGAATAAAGCCGTGGTTCCCGAACAGCTCGGGCCTGCGCCGGATTATAGCCCGCGCAGCAAATCCCGGCGTCCCGGTCATGGTTCCGGCGGACATGGCGGCGGACACGGAGGTGGACAAGGTGGTAGAGGAGGAGGGGGAGCCCATCGCAGACAGTCAGGGCCCTCCGGCGGCGGCGGTGCGCCTAGAAGAGGATAAAACCCCAGCCCAGAGCCAGCCAAAGAAGCACGATCACCGGCGAAGGCAGCCGGGAATAGTTCAGCAGTGCCCAGGTGACGGCGATCACCACCAGGTTAAGCGCGATATCGCCCCAGCGGGCCGTTTGAAAATCCTTCATCATGTACAAGGCCGCTGCGACCATGATCCCCACAACAACAGCGTTGATGCCTTCAAGCGCGCGATAGACCAACGCATATTTTTTCAGATTATGCCAGATAGGAAAGAAGAAGAGCACGAGCAGCGCGCTCGGCAGGAAAATGCCGGTGGTGCCGATAAAGCAGCCTAAAAGCTGCAGGCCGGTCCCCTTGTCTTTCATCGCTATGCCCCCAATATAAGAGGCGATTGAGAATACCGGCCCGGGTATCGCGCGGACCATGCCCCATCCCGAATAGAAATCCTGCCTGCTCATCTTTATCACGTTTGGATTGCGCGCTATGAGCTTCTGGGACTCCGGTCTAGCTACGAATTGTTCGTAGGTCATGGGCATCAATACGTTCCCGCCGCCGAAGACCAGACTCCCGAAACGGTAGGTGTTCTCGAAGAGGTTAAGCGGACGGCGGTTGGGCCAGTTGTTCTTGCGCGCCAATTCACTGCCGGCACCCGCCAGGATAAAAATGATCGCGAAGAGCCAGATATTTCCCCATTTAATCTTTTTCGGCAAGACCTCTACCTGGGGGATACGCCGGTCGCTCAAATTGGTCACGAACCCGCCCATCACGAGCAGGATGGGAATGATCCAGGGCCACTCGAACAACAGGAAGGTGGCTGTCGCGCTTATCAGCAGGATGACGCGGGTTATGGTATTATGGATAGAGATCTTGAAGGCCTGTTGGGCCGCAAAAGCGAGAAAGCCGATGGTCATCGGACCTATAAAGCGGAACATCGCGGTGCTGCGCATAGGAAAAAAGGAGAAAAGCGCCATGAGGCAGCAGGCTGGCAGCGTCCAGATGATAAGGGTGATCATGGCCAGAACTACTCCGCCGCGTTTATAGCCGATGAGCGTTAGGGTCTGGGTGGATGAGGCCCCTGGCAGCATCTGGCAAAAAGCGCTATAATCCATGAGCTCTTGCTCAGTGACATCCTTTCGCCGGTGCACAAAGGTCTTCATCATCATTGCCAGATGTCCTTGTGGCCCGCCGAAGGCAGTGATACTATAGAGAAACACTGTTTTGAGAAAAGCAATATGACGAAACAAAACTGTCAAATCGCCGCAATATACTATTTTCATATCCCAAAACACTGCACATGAAAAAATTGCTCCTCCTCATCGGAACAGCCCTGCTATGCAACCTGGCAGCCCTGGCACAATCCAACAACCGGCGCGCAGCCATCGATGCGGCAGCCGACAAGATCGAAACAAAGACCATCGCCTGGCGGCGGGACTTCCATGAACATCCGGAATTGGGCAACCGGGAATTTCGAACCTCCAAAATTATTGCGGACCACCTGCGCTCTCTCGGCATCGAGGTGAAGGAGGGTGTGGGGAAGACGGGCGTGGTAGGCATTCTAAAAGGCGGTCTGCCCGGGCCTGTCATCGGATTGCGGGCCGATATGGACGCGCTGCCCATCACGGAAAGGACACCCGTACCCTTTGCCAGCAAGGTAAAGTCTAGCTACAACGGGCAAGAGGTCGGTGTGATGCATGCCTGTGGCCACGACTCCCACGTAGCGATCATGATGAGCGTAGCGGAAATTCTGGCTGGTATGCGAAAAGACCTCAGGGGTACGGTGAAATTCATCTTCCAGCCGGCAGAAGAGGGTCCGCCGGCAGGGGAGGAGGGTGGCGCCGCCTTAATGATCAAGGAAGGCGTGCTCGAGAATCCGAAGGTAGACGTGGTCTTTGGCCTGCATATCAATTCGGCTACGGAATCCGGTAAGATAAAATATCGGAGCGAGGGCGCCATGGCCGCTTCGGACTGGTTTACGATAAAAGTTCATGGAAAAGGTTCCCATGGTTCCCAGCCCTGGGGCGGCATCGATCCGATAGTCGTGAGCTCCCAGATCGTGGAAGGTCTGCAGACCATTATTAGTCGCCAGACCGAGCTCACAAAAGACGCCGCCGTGATCTCCGTCTGCGTCATCCAGGGAGGCGTCCGTTCCAATATCATCCCGGAAGAGGTGGAAATGACAGGGACGATCCGTACTCTTGATACCGCCATGCAGCGGGAGATCCATGATCGCATGCGCCGCACCGTTACTAAAATTGCAGAGAGCGCCGGCGCTACGGCCGACATCAATATCGAGAACAAGACCCTTATCACCTACAACGATCCTGCGCTCGTGAAGAAGACGCTGCCTTCCCTGCAAAGGACGGCGGGGGAAGCCAATGTCAGCTGGATGGACGCGATGACTGGTTCGGAAGATTTTTCTTTCTTCGGGTCCCATGTCCCCTCTTTCTTCTTCTTTTTGGGTGGAATGAAGCCCGGACAAGACCCAAAGACCGCTTTCCCACACCATACGGCAGACTTCTACATCGACGAAAGTGGATTTAAATTAGGCGTAAAAGCCTTCTGCAATCTGGTATTCGATTATGGGGAAGCTCAGCAGAAACATTCTTAGGAATAATACCCGTTCCTTTCTATTTCCGCGCGTACCGCTTCGGGTACAAGGTAACGGATCGATTTCCCGGCCTTAATGTTCTTTCGGACATAGGTGGAGGAGATGGGAAGGAGCGGTGCGTCCAGCTCATGGATCTCTTTTGCCCCGGAGTAGACCGGCAGGGTTTCATGACCCGGTCGTTTATAGACGTAAAGCGCATAGTTCCGCAGCAGCCAATCCGCATTCTTCCACTTGGGCAGGTTTTGAAAGCTGTCACTTCCCATGACGACCGAAAATTCGTGATTGGGGTATTTCTCCTGCAAATAGGTCAAGGTATCGACTGTGTAGGAGGGTTTCGGCAGCTTGAACTCGATATCCGAAGCTTTTAGGTTCTTCTCTCCTTCCACGGCCAGCTGAACCAGGTAAAGACGATGATATTCATTGAGAAGCGATGCGGCTGGCTTTAGCGGGTTTTGAGGGGAAACAACAAACCATACCTGTTGCAAGTCGGTGTGGTCTAAGACATAAGAGGCTATCAGCAAATGGCCGTGGTGGATGGGATTGAACGATCCGAAATAAAGCCCGACCTTCATTTGTCTCCCTCCTCCATAAAAATGTTATCCGCCTCATCCAGGCGCAGACTAAGATTATACCCGGCAACAGTAATGGAAATAGGGTCTCCTAAAGGTGCAATTTGTTCTACCCGAATGAGTTCTCCCGGCACACAACCCATCTCCATTAGCTTAAGAAAGAGCTCGTTTTTCTCGAAAGAATGGATCCTGGCGACCGTTCCTGGCCCTAATTCTGATAATCTCTTCATTTTCTTGATTGGTTTGTCCTTACTTTGGGATAGTAAAATTATGACTATTCCCATCATCCAGTTCAATTTTCTAGAATCCATCGGCCTCAGGGAAAGGGCCCGGTTAAAGAAGTTTCTCATCTCCCTGTTCAAAAAGGAAGGCAAAAAACTAGCCGGACTGCAGTATATCTTCTGTTCAGACAAATACTTGCTGGAGATGAATCAACAATACCTCCAGCACGACTATTACACTGACATCATCACCTTCGACCTTTCCGACAAGAACCAACCAATAAACGCTGAGATCTACATTAGTGTTGATCGGGTAAGGGACAATGCAAGGCAATTTAACAGTTCGATTAAACAGGAATTGCATCGGGTGATATTCCACGGAGCCTTACATTTGTGTGGATATAAGGATAAGACCGTAGGGGAGAGTAAGGAAATGCGCAATAAAGAGGAAAAATACCTCGGTTTATTTGACCGTTCCACGTGAAACAATGGCTTTTAAAAATATTCCATTCTTTAAAACGTTCCCCGTGGAACGTTTTTGCCTTTAAAATATTCCTGCCGAATCCTCCGCTTCATGGTAATTTTGCACCATGTTTCCTGAATATGATGTAATCGTAGTAGGTGCCGGCCATGCGGGATGTGAGGCCGCTGCTGCTGCCGCAAATCTAGGTTCAAAGGTGCTCCTGGTAACCATGAATATGCAGACCATTGCACAAATGAGCTGTAACCCGGCTATGGGTGGAATTGCCAAGGGTCAAATCGTCCGGGAAATAGATGCCATGGGTGGCTATTCCGGGATAGTCACCGATAAAAGCATGATCCAATTCCGCATGCTTAATAGGAGCAAGGGCCCCGCCATGTGGAGTCCCCGGGCACAAAATGACCGGATGTTATTCGCTGCCACCTGGCGCGAGATGCTAGAACAAACTCCAAATGTCGATTTCTACCAGGATATGGTCAGCTCACTCTTGATCAAGGATGGCAAAGCCTGCGGCGTTGTAACAGGCATGGGAAATACCATCGCTGCCAAAGCCGTCGTAGTCACAAGCGGGACCTTCCTTAACGGGGTGATCCATATAGGCGAGAAACGCTTCGGTGGTGGGCGGGTAGCCGAAAAAGCAGCAACCGGCATTACGGAACAACTCGTCTCCCTCGGATTCGAAAGCGATCGTCTCAAGACGGGCACACCCCCGCGCATAGATGGAAGGAGTCTCGATTATTCGAAAATGGAAGAACAAAAAGGAGATGAGAACATAGTCGGCTTCTCCTACCTCGATACACCCAAACCAGCAGTACAAAGAAGCTGCTGGATCACCTATACTAATCAGACCGTACACGATATACTAAAGACTGGATTCGACAGGAGTCCCATGTACACCGGTAGGATCGAAGGCACCGGTCCGCGCTATTGCCCAAGCATTGAAGACAAGATCAACCGTTTCGCCGAACGCGAAAGACACCAGCTCTTTATAGAGCCGGAAGGTTGGAACACCGTAGAGATCTATGTCAACGGCTTCTCAACCTCCCTTCCCGAAGAAGTCCAATACCAGGCCCTATGCCAAGTACCCGGCTTCGAGAACGTCCGCGTCTTCCGCCCCGGCTATGCCATCGAATACGATTATTTCCCGCCTACCCAGCTCCATCATTCCCTGGAGACCAAGCTCCTCCAAAACCTATTTTTCGCAGGCCAGATAAATGGAACGACCGGCTACGAAGAAGCCGCCTGCCAGGGGCTCATGGCCGGGATCAACGCACATCAGAAAACAAGGAATCTGGAACCACTGATCCTAAAAAGAAGTGAAGCCTATATAGGCGTACTGATCGACGACCTTATCAGTAAGGGAACGGAAGAACCCTATCGCATGTTTACCTCCCGGGCCGAATTCCGCACGCTCCTACGCCAGGACAACGCCGATCTGCGGCTTACAGAAACAAGCTATAGGCTAGGACTCGCCAGCCAAGAAAGGATGGAAAAGACACTGGCAAAAAAGAACGGCGTAGAAAGAATAAAACATACCCTGTCCGGCTTCTCCCTGGAACCAGCTGAAGCTGCCAACTATCTCCTGGAGAAGAATAGCGCCCCACTAATTCAAAAACAAAAAGCCGCACAGGTCCTGCTGCGGCCAGGCATCGACCTTCCATCTATGTCCGAAGCCATTCCCCGCTTACACGAAACACTACACTCTTTCTCTTCCGAAATGCTGGAGCAAGCCGAGATCCAGATCAAATACGATGTCTATATAGAAAAAGAAAAAGAGCTCGTGCAGAAAATGTCTCAGCTGGAAGACCTCTTGATCCCCGATAACTTCAATTACGACAGGATCGCTTCCCTTAGCAACGAAGCGCTCCAAAAATTCAAGAAGATAAAACCCAGGACACTAGGCCAGGCAAGCCGGATCAGTGGAGTCAATCCAAGCGATATACAAATCCTCATGGTATTCATGGGCAGATAGATGCGGTCTTAAACGTCTGCAACTATAAGCCATAGCGCGCGCTGATCTCAAGCATCCGCTCTATCGGCTTTTTCGCCGCTATCATCAGCTGCTGGTCCATTATCAGCTCAGGCTGTTCATACTGCATGCACAGGTATAGCTTCTCGAGCGTATTAAGCTTCATATGCGGGCAGTCGTTGCACGCACAGTTATTCGTGGGCGGAGCAGGGATAAAGGTCTTCCCCGGGGAGCTTAGCTGCATCTGGTGCAATATTCCCGTCTCGGTTGCCACAATGTATTCCATCGAGCTGTCCTTCTTCGAATAGTTCAGCAGCGCCGTAGTAGATCCGATATAATCCGCCAGCCGCAATACTGGCTCCTCACATTCCGGGTGCGCGATCAGCTTGGCATTCGGATAACGGATCTTCATCTTGGTGATCTTCTCCAGACTAAAGATCTCATGCACCATGCAGGCCCCATCCCACAGCACCATGTCACGGCCCGTCTTCTTAATCAGGTACGCGCCCAGATTCCTGTCTGGCGCAAAGATGATCGGCTGATCCCTTGGGATGCTCTCGACAATCTTTTCCGCATTCGACGAAGTACAGATAATATCGCTCAGCGCCTTCACCTCTGCCGAACAGTTGATATAGGAGATAACAATATGCTTTGGATACTTCTCCTTAAAAGCCCTGAACTGGTAACCAGGTGCCGAGTCTGCCAATGAACAGCCTGCACGAAGATCCGGCAGCACAACCTTTTTCTCCGGATTGAGGATCTTTGCCGTCTCGGCCATGAAATGTACGCCCGCGAAAACGATCAGGTCGGCTTTGGTCTTTTCCGCCTGCTGTGCCAGCCCCAGGCTGTCCCCAATATAATCGGCCACATCCTGGATATCCGCCTCCTGATAATAGTGCGCGAGAATGATCGCATTCTTCTCTTTCTTCAATCGCTCGATCTCCAAAAAAAGATCCAGCTCCGGCGAAACAACGATGTCCAGGAAACCTTTCGCCGGCAATTTTTTTCTTGCAGCTTCTATGTTAATATCTGCCATAGTATTTAATAATATTTAATTATTCTTATAAAAAAACTATTACTACTATACCGGTGGATTCGTGGATAAGAATATTTTTAAAAGCTTTGAAAATAGGAAATCACCGACTTATACACCGTATTCCACAACTACTTAACAAGCCAATAGCCTGTTTGGATCGGCAATTTACCTTGTTTTCCACTTCTGTGGATGAATAAGCTGTCCGGATAACTATTTTGCCTGGGGACTGTTGGCGGGTGTGGAATAACTGTGGCTTTGTACACCGGCGATAGCTTTACATTCGATGCAAATAAACTTCCTTTCTATCTATCCCCCGATTCTGACGGTCGGAAAGCCGGGTTTTCCACCGCGGCACAGAGTTATACATAACCCTCTGTTAATTACCGTTTCACATCATTAGTTTCACGAACGCTGAACCAGCAGTAAAATTGTTTAAAACCCTGATCAGAAGCCCACTTAACACGATTTTCCACAATTTGTTCATAATCATTTTTCCCCTATTTTTGCCATCCGCCTGAAGAAAGCGGACCACCGTCCGTTCTCTCTGGAATATTATCACCTTTTACCGGAACATAAGATTATGTCAATTATTCAGCAAATACGGGATAAAGCAGCCTGGTTAGTTTTTGGTTTGATCGCGTTGAGTCTTGTAGGGTTTCTCCTGATGGACGCTTTTGTAGGAAGGAGCAAGCTTTTCGGCAATCGTTCCACGGTCGTCGGCGAGATAGACGGTCAGAAGATCGAGTATACTTCTTTCGAACAGCAAGTCAACGACCAGGAAGAGCAGTACAAGCAAAACAAGGTGGCCATCAACGAAGCCATGCAGCAGAACATCCGCGACAACGTCTGGAATCAGATGGTCGAAGATGCCCTTCTCAACAGCGATTATGCGTCCCTCGGCCTGGAGGTCAGCGACAAGGAATTGAACGATATGCTGGTGGGCGCCGACGCCACGCCGGACATCAAGCGGGCATTCACCGACCCCAAAACGGGGATCTTCAATTCCCAGGAAGCCGCGGCACAGATCAATAATCTGCGCAATATATATAAGACCGGTCCCAAAAAGAACACCGACCCGAGACAATATGACGGCGCCCGGCGCTTCTTCGAAGAAGGGATCCCACAGCTCATCAAAATGCGGCTGCGGGAAAAATATATGGCTATCCTGTCTAACAGCTCCTATGTTCCCAAATGGATGATAGAGAAGATGAACGCCGACAACAGCCAGCTCGCGTCCATCTCTTATGTAAGCACGCCCTACTTTACTATCCCCGACAGCGCGGCGAAAGTTACCGATGCCGAGATAGAAGATTATATTACACAGCACCAGGACAGATACAGGCAGCAGGAAAGCCGGAGCATAGCCTATGTCACCTTCGACGCCTCCCCCAACGCCTCGGATTCCGCCAAGCTCCGCCAGCAGCTGACCGAGATCTCAAAAGATTTCGTCCAGGCCACAGATATCCAGGCCTTCCTCGGCCGCATGGGTTCCGAACAACCCTATTTCGACGGCTATCTGGGAAAAGCGCGCATCCAGATCCCCGTGAAGGATTCTATTTTCGCCCTGCCCAAAGGTGGTGTATACGGACCCTATTTGGATGGAGGCAGCTATAGCATCGCAAAATTCGTGGACGAAAAGACCATGCCCGATTCCGTAAGCGCCAGGCACATCCTGATCGCTACGACCAATCAGCAGGGTCAGCCGATCCTGGAAGACAGCGTGGCTAAAAAGCGGATCGATAGCGTCCAGTACCTCCTGGAACATGGCGCAAATTGGGATAGCGTAGCCCTCAAATATTCCGATGATGGCGGCTCCAAGGAAAAAGGGGGCAACCTGGGTTATTTCACCGGCGAGCGCATGGTGCCGGAATTCGCCGGTTTTGCCTTCAACGGAAAGAAGGGCGACAAGAAGATCGTAAAGAGTCAGTACGGCTACCATTATATAGAGATCCTCGATCAGAAGAACTTCGAACCGGCTTATAAAATAGCCTATCTCAGCCGCAAGATCGAGCAGAGCCCCGAAACGGACCAGGCCGCCTCCGGCCTTGCCAGCCAGTTCGCCGGGGAAAGCCGCGATGCCAAAGCTTTCGACGATAATGTCCAGAAATACCACCTGCAGAAGCAGCTGGCTCCCGATATTACTCCTGCGGAATTCACCGTTCCGGGTCTTGGGCCCAACAGGCAGCTTGTCCGCTGGGTCTACGAATCGGACCTGGGAAAGGTGTCCGATCCCTATGGCATCGGCGATAAATATGTCGTAGCCGTCGTCACCGAGATCAACAAAGAAGGCGTCATGACCGCCGCCAAGGGAAGAAACCAGATAGAGCCGATCCTGCGGAATAAGAAAAAGGCAGAACAGATCATCAAGAAAGAAGGCAGCCCCGCATCCCTGGATGCCGCCGCCACCGCTTCCGGCCAGCCGATACAGCATGCGGACAGCGTTCTCTTCGCTTCCGCCCGCAATATGGGCCAGGAACAAAAAATTGTTGGTGCCTCTTTCGATAAACAGCTCGTCGGCAAGCCGGTCTCTCCAGCCATCGCCGGCAACACCGGCGTATTCTTTATTAAAATAGAGAATGTAAGCGCCATGGCCAACCTGAATGGTGACCTCCAGCAGCAGCGCTTCATGCAGGAACAGCAGCAGCGTTCGCAGGTCTATCAGGGCCTGGTGGAGTCCTTGCGAAAGCTGGCCACCTTAAAAGACTATAGAGGTAAGTTCTTCTAGCATAAAATCCCCGGCCACGCCGGGGATTTTTATTTCCTATCTTTGCACCGTGAGCGAAGAGATCATCAATAAGGTAGCGCAAAGCGGTCTATATACACTTGACCTGGAAGACTACTATCCCCGGGAAGAGATCCTCGTCCTCGACCTGAAGCCCCTTCTTTTTATGGAGATGATCCTTAAGGAAAAAGATTTCCGAGCCTCACTCCAGGAGATGAACTGGTCGCGTTACCAGGATAAGATCCTAGCTATTACCTGCACTGCCGATGCCATTATTCCCGCCTGGGCCTACATGCTCATAGCGGTACAGGCCGAACCCTATGCGATAGCCATCGTCCTGGGCGATCACCAGACTGCTCTCCAGGAAACTTTTCTCGCCAATCTTCGCAGCGTCGATACGGATGCATTCATCGATAAGAGAGTCGTGGTTAAAGGATGCGGAGACCTGCAGATAGGTGGGTTTGCCTATCTGGAAATAGCCCGCAGGTTGCGGCCTGTCGTGAAGAGCATTATGTATGGGGAGGCTTGCAGCAATGTCCCCGTGTATAAGAAAAAGTAGGCTTGCCGACTAAATCGTTTTTGATATGAATGTCGAGATCCTGGCCCGCGTCCAATTCGCCTTTACCATCGGTTTTCACTACATCTATCCCCCGCTCAGCATCGGCCTGGGCCTTATGCTCGTTATCCTGGAAGGGCTATTCCTCAAGACAGGCGATCGCATCTACGAGATGGCCGTCCGCTTCTGGATCCGCATCTTTGCCCTCATCTTTGGTATCGGCGTCGCCACGGGCATTATCATGGAATTCGAGTTCGGCACTAACTGGGCCACCTATTCTAAATATGTGGGCGATATATTCGGGAGCGCCCTTGCTGCGGAAGGCATCTTCGCCTTTGCCCTGGAATCAGGCTTCCTCGGCATCCTGATCTTCGGCTGGAACCGTGTTGGGCGCGGCGTCCATTTCTTCTCGACGATCATGGTCTTCGTGGGCTCGCTGTTCTCCGCCGTCTGGATCGTAGTCGCCAACTCCTGGCAGCAGACGCCGGCGGGTTACCACATCGTAGGGCAAGGGATGAATGCCCGGGCGGAGATCACGGACTTCTGGGCCATGGTCTTCAACCCCTCAAGCGTAGACCGGCTCCTCCACGTTTGGGTTGGAGCCATCCTGGCCGGTGGTTTCATGGTCCTTAGCGTCAACGCGTGGTATCTCCTGCACCGCAAGCATATGGAGATCGCCCGCCCAACTTTTCGCATCGCCCTTGTCGTCGTCGCCACCTTCTCCCTGCTCCAGCTCTTCCTGGGCGACCGCAGCGCCGGGATCGTCGCCCGGTACCAACCCGCTAAGCTGGCTGCCATGGAAGGACATTTCGATAGTTCCGCCAGGGCCGACATGTACCTCTTCGGCTATGTGAACAACCGCACACAAAATACCAGCGGAGTGAAAATACCCGGTGGCCTCTCCTTCCTGACCTATGGCAGCTTCAAGGCGCCCGTCACCGGTCTCCGGGCCTTCAAGCCGGCAGACCGCCCTTCGCAGGTAAATAGCATCTTCCAGCTCTATCATCTGATGGTCGCCTGCGGCCTCGCCATGATCTTCCTCTCCCTCTTAGGTTGCTGGCTATGGTGGCGGGATGCCTTATTCAAACATCGCTGGCTGCTTTGGGTATTTGCCTTTAGCGTCCTGTTGCCGCAGCTGGCTAACCAGGCCGGCTGGTTCACGGCCGAAATGGGCCGTCAGCCCTGGGTAGTCTATGGCCTGCTTCGGACCTCGGACGCTCTGTCCCGTGTCGTCTCTGCCAACCAGATCATTTTCTCCCTCATCCTGTTTACGATCGTCTATATCGTCCTGTTCGCCCTATTCCTTTTCCTGCTGAACCGCAAGATCCAGCATGGTCCGGTCGACTACGGTACAAAAGAAACTATCGAAGATGGATCGCGCAGAGATAACCCTATTCTGGAACACGAAGCCTCTCAATCATGAATACCTTCCTCGGCCTCGACTATAACCTCTGGTGGTTCCTCGTCTTCGGGGCCGTCATCAGCGGCTACGCCATCTTAGACGGGTTCGACCTGGGCGCCGGTTCCCTCCACCTCTTTCTTCGCAAAGAAGAGAGCCGCCGGATAGCGATGAATGCCATAGGCCCGATCTGGGACGGTAACGAAGTATGGCTGGTCATCGGCGGCGGCGCCTTGTTCGCGGGATTCCCCGTAGCCTATGCGGCGATCTTCTCCGCCTTCTATGTGCCCTTTATGGTCTTTCTTGTAGGACTGATCTTCCGCGCGGTCTCCATCGAATTCCGTAGCAAGGAGCCCTGGTCCTGGTGGCGAAAGGCCTGGGACATCGTCTACTGCTTTGCCTCCATCGTCATCTCCCTCTCGCTGGGACTGATGCTGGGCAATGTGGTCGAAGGCCTTCCCCTGAACAGCGACAGGGAGTTCGCCGGTGATCTACTGTCCTTCTTCAATCCTTTCGCCATCATGGTCTCCATCACCACCCTCGCGCTGTTCATGATGCATGGCGCCATCTTTCTCACCATGAAGACGGAGAACAGACTCTTCGTGAAGCTGCACGTGCTGGCAAATAATTTCATCGTTTTCTTCGTCGTGAGCTTCGTGATCACCACGCTTTACACCCTGCTTTATATCCCCCACCTCAGCGATTTCTTCAAGAGCCGCCCCGGTTGGTTCACCATTCCATTACTGATGATCCTGTCGATCGCGAATATCCCGCGACAGGTGAAAATAGGCAAATACCGCTTTGCGTTCATAAGCTCCGCGATCACCATCGCCCTGCTGCTGATCATGGTGGCGATAGAGGTCTTTCCTTACCTGCTATATTCTCCACAGCATCCCGGCAATAGCATCACCGTATACAATGCGGCCTCATCCACGCGGACGATGAAGATCCTGCTGGTGATGGCGCTGATAGGCACCCCCCTGGTAGGAGTATATACGAGCTTTGTCTTCTGGACCTTCAAGGGGAAGGTTAGACTGGATGAGATGAGCTATTGACCTAGAGCAGCGTTCCCGACATGACGATATAGGCCACCGAAAAATAGATCACCAGGCCCGTGACATCCACCAGCGTCGCGACAAAAGGAGCCGAAGACGCGGCCGGATCGGCGCCCAGCTTCTTGAGGATCAGAGGAAGCATGCTCCC
This sequence comes from Puia dinghuensis, assembly GCA_026224995.1. Taxonomy (GTDB): domain Bacteria; phylum Bacteroidota; class Bacteroidia; order Chitinophagales; family Chitinophagaceae; genus Puia; species Puia dinghuensis_A. The sequence continues at coordinate 1,642 of JAMFRX010000410.1, read as the reverse complement.
GGAGATCGTCCCCCAAAGGACCACGCCTATGAGGGCAAAGCATACGGTGATCGCCACCTTCATCCAGTGAACGCCATAGTCGTAGAGATGGAACCGCTGCCAGATAAAGATGCGCAGAAAGCCTACGATGCCCAGGATGAGACCCAGCACAAGACCGGAGGAGAATTCTTTACGCAACACCCTGAAAGCATCCCGGAACCCGATCTCGCCGATCGCCATCGCGCGAATGATGATGGAGGAGGCCTGGCTGCCGGAGTTCCCGCCGCTGGAAATAATGAGGGGTATGAAGAGGGCCAGGACGACGGCCTTGCTGATCTCGTCCTGAAAATGACCCATAGCCGTCGCCGTTAACATCTCCCCCAAAAAGAGTATGATGAGCCAGCCGGCACGCTTGCGGATCAGCCGGAAGAAGGGGATCGTAGTATATGGCTCGTCCAGGGCTTCGGAACCCCCGATCTTCTGGATCTCCCGGGTTCCTTCCGTTTCCGCCAGCCGCAGGACGTCATCGAGGGTCACGATACCCAGAAGCACCCCATTGTTGTCCGTGACGGGGAGGGCATACCGGCTGTTGTTACGGAAGAGGTTGATCACCTCTTTCTGGGCGTTGTTGACATTCAAGGCTATGAACTGATGATCCATGATCTGGGAGACCCTGGTGCCGGGGTCGACGATCAGAAAGTCCTTGATGTTGATATCATCGATCAGCACTCCTTTCTCGTCTATGACGAAGAGCCAGTTCAGGGTCTCCGTCGCCTGCCCCCGATGCCGGATCAGGGTCAGCACTTCCTGACAGGTCTCCTCCATTTTTATCGCCACATAGTCGGGCGTCATCAGCCGGCCCACGGACCCTTCCATATAGCCTAACAGCTCCAGAGTCTCGGCGCGGTTCTCCGGCGTCAGGACCTTCAGCAGCTCTTTCACGTAATTGCCCGGCAGCTCCTCCAGGAAAGCCGTCCGGTCATCGGGGTTCATGGCATTCAGGATCTCCACCGCCTTCTCTTCCGGCAGCGATTTAATGATAGACTCCTGTTTCTGCTTTCGCAGGAACTTAAAGGCCCGGGCCGCATGCTTGGGTTCCAGGTTCTGGAACAGCTTGACCGCACCCTGTGAATGGCGATTGGCAAAGTCCGCGATGTCGCGGGGCGTCAGCTTATTCAATTTCACAAAGTCCGTGATCTTGTTGTGCTGAAGCAGGTTCTTGATATCATTGAAACTGAGCATAGCTCAAAAATAACGAACCGGGCCCTTTTATGAATCGGGAGGGGTATATTATTTTAATGTTACAATTGAAGGTGGTAGGCCATTATGGGGCCATCACGGACTTATGAGCCCATCGGTATGATGCAGGATCAGGGTGGGGCCCGCTACCTGGTTGCCATTCAGCAAGTTCACAGGGACGGCATTGCCGGCTCCGGAAAACTGCAGGAAGCCGTTTACCGTGCTCACGGTAATGCTGCTGCCCGCCAGGTTCATCACCGTAGAAGGGAAATTGTTGGTGAAGTAGGCCCCCTTCACCACCTGGTTCATCACCAACTGCATCAAGGTGTCGATCCCTACGGAATCGATGGCCGGCAGACTATCGTAGCCGGCCTGCTGGAAAGCGCTATTGGAAGGGGCCAGCAGGGTATAGCTGCCGGTAAGG
>JAMFRX010000409.1 GCA_026224995.1 Puia dinghuensis | reverse complement strand
TCTTATAGACATCGCCATTGGCGCTTTGCAACGATTGCCCGACTACGTTAGCCGTGCTGCCGAAGAACTTTTGCGCTACGGATTCCGTGAGGACCATGGATTTTGGCGCCTGGAGCGCCGTGCGGGGATCGCCCTGGATAAAGGGGAAGGTAAAGACCCGGAAAAGGTTGCTGTCGGCATAGTAGACCTTGTCCTCATAGAGGTGCAGGTCCCCTTTTTTGTACATGTTCTTGCCTGCGGGCAGGAACCGCACCGATTCCTCGACTTCCGGGTAGTCTTTTTGCAGGGCGGCGGCCAGCGGCGTTTGACCGTAGGCTACCTTGAAGGGCGGCTTGTCGGCTTCCTGAATGAAGCCATCGATGCGGTAGATGCGGTCCGCTTTTTCGTTATACCGGTCGAAACTGAGTTCGTCCCGGACGTAGAAGATGAGGAAGATGCTGAAGGTGATGCCGATGGTAAGGCCAAGGATGTTGAGCAGGCTATACCACCTGTCCCTTTTGAAGTTGCGCAGGGCAACGATGAGCATGTTCTTTATCATGGTCTGAAAGCTACAAAAAAAAAACTTATCTTCCCATGCAAACACTTTTGCATGAGCATAAAACGTAGAGATTTCCTGAGACTTTCGGCCGGAAATGCGGCCTTGTTATACGGCCTTCCAGCAGGCTTGGTTAAAATGAGCGCATTGGATGGGCTGAAGCCCATGGTAGGGGATGTAGCGCCTATTTCCCTGCAGGAACGCCAGATGCGGGTAGAGAAGGCGCAGCGGCTCATGGCGGAGAATAAGATCGCGGCCATCGTGCTGGATTCCGGCACTTCGATGCAGTATTTTACGGGGATCGGCTGGTGGCCCAGCGAGCGGACGATGGTCGCCGTTATTCCGGCACATGGGGATGTAAGCTATGTCTGTCCGGCTTTCGAAGCAGAACGGCTGCACCAGCTTATCACGATAGGGAAGGAGGTGCGGGTCTGGGAAGAGCATGAGAGCCCATATAAGGTCATTGCCGGCATTCTCAGCGACAATGGCATCCGCAAGGGCGATATAGGGATGGAGGAGCGGGTGCGGTTCTTTATTTTCGACGGGGTCAGGAAGGAAGCGCCACAGCTTGGCTATGTCAGCGCCGACCCGGTGACCATGAACTGCCGGCTCATCAAGTCGCCTGCCGAGATCGACCTGATGAAGAAGGCCAGTGATATCACCATTGCGGCGTATAAGGCCAGCGTAGCTCTTCTGCATGAGGGGATGACACCCGGCGATTTTTCCGCTATCGCCGAAGATGCGCATTCGCGGCTGGGGGTGAAGGGCGAGCTCTCGGCGAATTTCGGGGAGGCCTCGGCCTATCCCCATGGCAGCATTGAGCCGCAGCACCTGAAGAAGGGCGATGTGGTGATCATGGATGGAGGGTGCAAGGTGCAAGGCTATCAATCCGATATCAGCAGGACGGTGGTATACGGGGCCGTGCCTACTGCGCGGCAGCGGGAGATCTGGGACCTGGAGAAAAAGGCGCAGTCCGCGGCTTTTGCAGCTGCCAGGGTCGGTGTTCCCTGCGAGCAGGTAGACATGGCGGCACGCAAGGTGCTGACCGATGCGGGCTTTGGTCCCGGATATAAGATACCGGGTCTTCCCCATCGTACGGGGCATGGGATAGGCATGGATATGCACGAATGGGGGAATATGGTAAAGGGAAATCAGCAGCTTTTGCAGCCGGGCATGTGCTTCAGCGTCGAGCCGATGATCGCCATCTATGGTGAGTTCGGGGTGCGGCTGGAAGACTGTGCCTATATGACGGAGGATGGACCGCGTTGGTTCTCCGAGCCGAGCGTGGCCATCGACCGGCCTTTTGCCGTTTGAGCCGGCCATCGGACTATGGCCATGCGGTGGGGCAGGCCGTCTAGTCCCGCAAGTGCTGGACCGGGTTGCTGTTGGCGCTGGCGAGTACCCTGCTGCCGATGGTTGTCCAGGCGATGGCGATGGAAACCGCCAGGCTCCAGCCGAAGATAGCCGGGCCCAGCTGGATGCGGTATGCATAACCGTCGAGCCATCTGCGCAGGATGAAGGTGGCGATGGGCGCGGCGATGGCGAATGCGAGGAGCACCGGCAGCGTGAATTCCCGAACAAAAAGATACACCACGCTTTTTACGGAGGCGCCCAATACTTTTCTTACCGCTACTTCCTTCCGGCGGCGGGCGGTCATGAAGGCCGCAAGGGCATAGAGGCCAAGGCAGGAGATCAGGACGGCGATGCCTGTGAAGACCCTGAACAATTGGGCGAAGGCCTCTTCGCGTTGGTAGAAGGCGGCGATGCGCTTATCCAAAAAATCGTATTCAAAATCTTTAGCGGGCCAGGTTTGTTTCCAGAGCCTGGAGACTTTTTCGACCAGCGGGGTGATATCGGCTGTCTGCAGCTTGATGCCAGCCAGCCGGTAGGACGACTGGTTGGTGGCCAGGATCACGGGGTCAATGGGGTTGCGAAGCGAGGTCGTGGTGAAATCCATGACTACGCCGACTATGGGTCTGGGAGGGCCGCCGCCAAGCTGAATGGTCTTGCCGATGGCGGCTTTAGGGTCGGTGAGATGTTCTTTCCGCAGCAGGGTCTCGTTGACGACGAAGCCGGTAACGGTGTCAGCGGGACGATAAGCGTTGCCGGCGATCAATCGAAGGCCATATGTCTGGAAATAGGCCGTGTCGGCCCATTTTACGCTTGCGTCGAAGTCGCTGTTGCGGGACGACCCGTCGAATTGGAAGGGCATCTTCTGCCAGCCCCAGGCGGCGGGGTTGTCGAAGCAAAAGCTGATGCTGCGCACGCCGGGCAGCTCCGATAGCTGCTGGCGGAAGGCGACGAGCTTTGTGGGGTTGGCGCTGTCTTCGGGTATAGGAATATTGAGCACATTGTCCTTGTCGAATCCAAGGGGCGCATGGCGGAAGAAATCTATCTGGCTGGTGATGACCACTATCGCGACGACCAGGAGCTGGGCGAAGGTGAACTGGAATACGACCAGGGCTTTGCGCAGGAAGATGCCGCCGGCGGCGACCTGCTCTTTGAGCGCGGCGATGGGGCGAAAGCCTGAGAGCACGAGCGCCGGATACGATCCTGACAGCAGGGTCACGCACAGCCAGAGGAGCAGCAGGCTGCCCCAGACGGCCGGTGACAGCAGCAAGCGGAGCGATAGGGACAGGTTGAGCAAGCCGTTGAGGGCGGGTATCGCCACCAGGGTGAGGCCGATAGCGAAGATTAGTCCGGTGGCCGTGATGAGGGCTGTCTCGTTGAAGAGCTGGAGGATGAGCTGTCCCCTGCCTGCGCCCAGGATCTTCCTGATGCCGATCTCGCGGCTCCGGATGAGGGCCCTGGCCGTAGAGAAATTAATGAAGTTTATACAGGCGATCAGCAGCAGGAAGATAGCGATGCCCCAGAGCGCCGTGATCAGGGGCCGGGGAAAGATGGCCCCGGTGTAGGTGCTGTAGTCGCCGTCGAAATGCATGGCTGATAAAGGCTGGAGCAGGTGGCCTTCTATCTGCCACTGCGCCGGCTTATGGCGATGGGAAAAGCGCCGCAGCTCCACGTTGAACTGCGCGGGGGTGACGCCTGGCGGCAGCCGGAGAAAACAATAGGAGCCGCCGCGCATCGCGGCCCATTCGTTCAGGAAGCCGGCGCCTTGCATAGTCTTGTAGGACAGCAGCACCCGGATCGGCAAGTCGGTATTCGCGGTCGGGTCGTTGAGGATGCCGGTGACGGTGAACAGGTCGCCATTCCAGGCTTTCAGGGACCGGCCGATCGCTGTTTTCCAGCTCCCGAAATATCTTTCCGCCGTCGACCGGGTTAACAGGGCGGTATTGGGCAGGGACAGCGCCTTGCCGGGGTCGCCGGCCAGAAGGGGGAAGCTGAAAAGCTTCAGGAAGGCGGGTTCTGCCCAGAACACGCCTTGCTTTTCCTTGAAGCGGCGGGGGGCTTCTGCACCGGGGTCTTTTCCGGTTGCCGCCGCACGGGCGGCCATGGGCTCGAGAGTGACCTCATATTCCCCGACGAGCGCCGTCACATCCAGGAGCT
>JAMFRX010000408.1 GCA_026224995.1 Puia dinghuensis | reverse complement strand
GAGGTCAGCTCATTGCGCATGAGCGCGGGAACCACAAGGGTGAGCACGGCATCGGAGGCCTCTTCTTTTAGCGTGTCATAGAAATTGCCGGCGTATTGTGTACCCTTGCCGGCCACGTAGATACCTTTTAAAAGGATCATCTTTTTTGTTGTAGCGGGAGCCAGGGCGCTATTGAATAAATGCAATAGCGAGGCGGGTGTATAGCTGATGTCGCTGATGATTGCAGAATGTTCTTCGGGCACGCTTATCTATTTATCTGCTAAATTAAGTAAAAGCTTGGACTTTCTTTCAGTAGCCTAATACCGCGCTTTGGCACCCTGATTTCCGGCGCTTATCTCCACTAACATTTTCTTAACGAGACTACTGTCTATTCTTGCAGAATGCAACGCCTACTATCCACAACATTACTGCTTGTTCCCTTTTTGCTGCATGCCCAGGCGCGCCACTCCGTGAGTGGCACGGTCCGGGACGCCGCATCGGGGGAAACACTTATCGGAGCGAGCATCCTCCTACTGGAGCAGCCTCGTTCCGCCGTACTGAGCAATTCTTTTGGCTTCTATTCGCTGAATGCCCCGCCCGGCACTTATAAGCTCATCGTGAGCTTCACGGGTTACCTGAATGACACGGTGGCCGTTTCGCTCGACCGGGATCTTACGCTGAACGTGCAGCTGAACGGCGCAGGAGGCCAGCTTCAGGAAGTGGTAGTCACCGGTAACAAAAACAATAACAATGTCACCAAACCGCTCATGGGGGTCCAGAAGCTATCTGTCACCGAGATCAGGGACATCCCGGTGATCTTCGGTGAAAAAGACATTATGAAGACCATCCAGCTGCTGCCCGGCGTCCAGGCGGCAGGCGATGGCAATAGTGGCTTCTATGTCCGGGGCGGGTCGATCGATCAGAACCTTATCCTGCTGGATGGGGCGACGGTGTATGACCCTTCCCATCTGCTGGGGTTCTTCTCTGTTTTTAACTCGGATGCGATCAAAGATGTGACGCTTTATAAAGGCGCTATCCCCGCAGATTATGGCGGAAGGCTTTCGTCGGTGCTCGATGTGAAGATGAACGACGGCAATTCCAAGGACTACTCTGCCAGCGGGGGCATTGGGCTCATAGACTCCCGGCTCACGCTGGAGGGTCCGATACAAAAAGACGATGGCTCTTTTATCGTGAGCGCGCGGCGTACGTATGCCGACCTCTTCCTGAAACTGTCGAAAGACACCAATACGAACAAAAGCAGTCTGTATTTTTACGACCTCAACGCCAAGGCCAACTACAGGCTTGGCAGTAAAGACCATCTCTATTTGTCGGGCTACTTCGGCCAGGACCATCTGGGCTTCAGCAACAGCTTTGATCTCACCTACGGAAACACAACGGCCACCTTGCGCTGGAACCACATCCTCAACAGCCGGCTCTTTTCCAATACTTCGCTTATCTATAGCAAGTATAATTACACCATCGGGATAAATTCCGGGAGCAACGATATAGGGATCAACAGCTATATCAAGGATCTGCATTTCAAAGAAGATCTGGAATATTTTATCAGCCAGGGGAATAAAGTGAACTTCGGGGTAGACGTCATCGATCATACGATCTCTCCGGGGGTGATCTCGGCTTCGGGGACCTCGAGCTTTAATCCTCTGAATATCCCGAACAAACATGCGCTGGAGAGTGCGCTTTATATTTCGCATGATCTGTCCCCTACGGACAAGATCAATATCAACTATGGTGTCCGGGCGGGGCTGTTCACCGTTCTGGGTCCGGGAACATTCTACAGGTATGATTCCAGTGGCAATGCCATCGATTCTTCGGTGTATAGTTCGGGGAAAACGGTGATCAATTATTTTAATCTCGAGCCCCGGTTCTCCATGAGCTATAAGCTGACGGGCAGCAGCTCGGTGAAAATGGCGTATGCGCGGACCACTCAGAATCTTCATCTCCTAAGCAATTCCACGTCCTCCAATCCTACCGACGTATGGATACCTAGCAGCAACAATGTCAAGCCGGAGGTCGCCGACCAGGTTTCGCTCGGCTATTACCGCAATCTGAAAGGCAATGACTACGAGCTTTCCGCGGAAGTTTATTACCGGGATATGCAGAACCAGATAGATTATAAGAACGGCGCGCAGCTGATCGCCAATACGACTGTAGAGTCGCAGCTGGTCTATGGAAAAGGAAGGGCCTATGGTCTGGAGCTGTATGCGCGAAAAAAAGTGGGGAAGCTCACTGGCTGGATAAGCTATACGCTTTCCCGCACCGAGCGGCAGATCGCCGGGATCAACGACGACAGCTGGTATCCCGCAACGCAGGACCGGACGCATAATCTTTCCGTCGTGGGCATCTACAAGCTCAATAAAAAGTGGACCCTGTCAGCAGATTTTGTGTACTATACGGGTAATGCCGTCACCTGGCCCAGCGGCAAATACCAGGTCGACGGGCAGATCGCCTATTTGTATACGGAGCGGAACGGTTACCGGATGCCGGCTTATAACCGGCTGGACTTCAGCGCCACCCTGCAAGGGAGAAAGACAAAGAAAACGGACAGCTATTGGATCTTCTCCTGTTACAACGTATATGGCAGGGAGAACCCCTATAGCATCAGCTTCGAGCAGGATCCCGGCGATGCCTCCAAAACCCAGGCGATCCAATATTCGCTTTTCCGCTGGGTACCATCCATTTCTTACAACTTTAAATTTTGATCATATGAAAAGGAGCTTCATCTTTTTCGGTTTGAGCGCCGTCTTATTCCTTAGCTGTCAAAAGACGGTAAAATTAAGTCTCAATACGGCGCCGCCCCAGCTGGTGATAGAGGGACAGGTTACCAATACACCCGGCCCATATACCGTGACCATCAGCCGGTCGGTTGCCTTCTATGCCGACAATGACTTTCCAGGCGTTTCGGGCGCTTCGGTCCTGATCAGCGACGGACAGGGTGTAACGGATAGCCTGACGGAGACCAGCACGGGCAGCTATACGACGCATGTGCTCCAGGGCAAGCCGGGGAATACCTATACCTTATCGGTGCGTCTCAATGACACCACCTATACGGCGGAGTCTACGATGCCGCAGCCGGTGGCGCTCGATTCCGTCACTTTTGACAATGCCATCGGCGGCAACTCTCTAAGGGCACAGGTGTATTTCCAGGACCCGCCTGACGTAAAGAATTATTATCAATTCATATTGTTCATCAACGGAAGCCAGTTCACAAAAGACTATTTTGTATTTGACGACCGGCTTTCGGATGGGCGATATATCACCCAGAAACTGCAGATGGACAGCTCGTATCTCAGCGCGGGTCAGCAGCTAAAGGTAAACCTGCAATGTATCGACCTGAATGTCTACAACTACTTTAACCAGCTGGCACAAGCTACGAGCACTGGCGCTTTCAATACGACAGCAGCGCCGGCTAATCCATCGACGAATATCAGCAATGGGGCTTATGGCTATTTCAGCGCTCATACCATATCTTCGCAAACGGTAACTGTTCATTAAGGTGTATTTATTGTATGTTCAGGCTCAATCGTTTCTATACGGTATTGTTCCACATCGGCATTTGGACGATGCTGTTGTTGTCCACCTGGCTCTGGCGGCCCTGGCAGCCGCAGCCGCAGCCGACCGATCACCCGCAGTTCACGGGCCTGGAGATGGCGCTTGCAGCCATACCCTTTATCCTGTTGTTCTACTGGCATGCGTACTGGCTAATACCGGGGTATCTGACGCGGAGAAGGAGACTCGTGTATCTTGGCGGGGTGTTATCCGGCTTGCTGGTGACCATTTTCGTGCCGACATTAATGGCCTATTGGAATGGGCCCCTGCAGGCAGGCAATCACCCTATCACTTTCCGTCGCGTTCTGCCTGGCCTTTTCTTCCTGCTGGCCAGCGCCAGCCTGGGCATCTCCCGCCAGAATGCAAAGCTGGAAAAGATCCGGAAAGAAAAAGAGAACGAGCACCTGCGGACGGAACTCTCCTTCCTGAGGACCCAGGTGAATCCGCATTTTATGCTCAACGTGCTGAACAGCATGGTGCTGCTGGCCCGGAAAAAATCCGACCTGCTGGAGCCGGTGCTGATGGAGCTGGCCCGGCTAATGAACTATATGCTGTATGACGCCAACAACGAAATGATCTCCCTGGAGGATGAGATCGGCTACCTGCGGGCCTATATCGACCTGCAGATGCTGCGCTTCGGCGGCGACGTCAACGTCACTTTCAAGGTTCCGGAAAACATAAATGGCAGCCATATCGAGCCCATGCTGCTGATCCCAATGGTGGAGAATGCCTTTAAGCATGGTATTGGGCTGGTGAACACTCCTGTGATCTTCATCGATATCTGCACCGACGAAGACCACCGATTACGCATGACGGTAAAGAACAAGTATAATCCCCTGATCCGGCAGCAGGAAAACAGGCCTTCCGGTATCGGGCTGACCAACCTGAACAAGAGGCTCGAGCTGATCTATCCGGGTAGCTTTGAGCTCCTACGGACGGACAGCCTGCGGGTCGACGCCCAGGAGACGGAGAACTGGTTCATCATCACCTTAAACATTCCACTACAATGATCAGGTGTCTGGCCATAGACGATGAGACTCCCGCGCTGGATATCCTGGAAGACAATATCCGGCGGATCCCCTTTCTGCACCTGGTGAAAAAATGCAAAAATGCCTATGCCGCCATGGAGGCCATGCAGGAAGAAACTGTTGACCTGCTCTTTCTGGATATCGAGATGCCGGGCATCAGCGGCCTGAGCTTCCTGAAAAGCCTTCCCAACAAGCCGATGGTCATCTTTATTACGGCTTATCGTAACTATGCCGTAGAGGGCTTCGAGCTGGATGTGCTGGACTACCTGGTAAAACCGGTGGCCTTTGACCGCTTCCTGAAGGCGGTGAACAAAGCGCTGGAATACCAGGGGTTCAAACAGAAAGAAGGCGGACCCGTATTCCCCGATTACCTTTTTCTACACACCGAATACCAGCTTACCAAGATCGTCCTGCAGGAGATCAGCTATATAGAAGGGCTGCGCAACTATATAAAGATCCACTTTGCGGATTCCGCCAAGCCCATTCTGTCCAAGTCGAGCCTCAAGGCGATCGAAGAGAAGCTGCCGCCCACGAGATTCACGCGGGTCCACAAGTCCTTTATCGTGAGCCTGGACAAGATAAGCTCCATCCGCAACGACATCATCCGGATAGGAGTAAGGGATATACCGCTCAGCAAATCCTGCCGGGATGATTTCTATCGCAAGATCAGCGATGCCCGGTAATGGGCATCTTTTTTACTATTTTCGTTGAAAATTCCGCATGTTCAGCGAAATCGACCGTTTTGTCGCCAGGTATATACAACTGAGCGAGGAGGAGCTGGCCTTATTCCATTCGCTATTGCGGCATCGGAAGGTGCGGAAGAAGAACTTCCTGCTGCAGGAAGGAGAGGTCTGCGACTTCGAAGCCCTTATCCTGAAGGGCTGTATCCGCACGTATTACCTGGACAAGGAAGGAGTAGAGACCATCCTGCTGTTTGCGGTGGAAGAATGGTGGGTGAGCGACATCACGAGCTTCAGCGAGCGGAAGCCCTCCAATCTTTTTATCGAGACGCTGGAAGACAGCGAGCTGCTGACCATAGACTTCAATGACAAGGCTCGCCTCTTCGAGAAGATACCGGCTTTCGAACGGATGTTCCGGCTGCTGGTGCAGCGGTCGCTCGGGATGCTCCAGCAGCGGTATTATTCCTCCATCTCACAGACGGCAGAGGAGCGATATCTGCAGTTCCTCGAGAAATATCCCCTGGTAGCCCAGCGTGTGCCGCAGCACCAGATCGCCCGGTATATCGGTGTATCGCCCGAGTTCCTCAGCAAGGTCAGGAGCACGCTATTCAAGAAACATTGAAGACCTGCCGGCCGGCTTTTAGCTCTTCGGCGGTAATGGTATGGCCCATTCCGGGATAGACCTTTTCCGTCACCGTGGCGTGCATCTGCTGTAGCAGGGCGGTGGTGTCGTGTACCCGTTGGACCGGAACATGCGGGTCGGGGTCGCTGGTCCCGATGAAGATGGGTGTCCCCTGGAAGTCGCCATTGTAGTGCTGGGCATAGATGCGGTCGCCGATCAGACCCCCGGTAAAGGCTGCCGCCCCGCCATAGCGGGTGGCATTACGGGCAATGAATTCAAGCAGGAGGCAGGCGCCCTGGGAGAAGCCGGCGAACCAAATGTTCTCTTGTTCAATACCGTGGGACCGGATATCGGCTACCAGCTGTTTGAGGACGCCGAGGGCGGAGCTCAGCCAGGGTTCGTTCTGCGGCAGTGGCGCCATAAAGGAGTAGGGATACCAGGAATGGGTCGCGGCCTGTGGGGCGAAGAGGGCGAAGTCTTCGACCGGTAAGTGGTCGGCCAGGGAGAGGATGTCTTCCGCCGAGCCGCCGCGGCCATGGAGGAGGATGAGGGCCTTGGACGCCGACTGTACCTCCTCCCCGCCGGTAAGGTATTGTAAAGTATGCATGGTTAGGAGTTTAAGGCGGGTAAGCTTTTTTCTATATCCGCCCTCATGGCCTCATACTGCACCGGCAGCTTCAGGTGCGTGCCGAGCTGGTCCAGCGGTTCGTCGACGGTAAAGCCGGGATTGTCGGTGGCCAGTTCGAACAGGACGCCGCCAGGTTCCCTGAAATACAAAGAGAAGAAATAGTCCCGATTGATCTTAGGGGTGATATGCAGCCCTTTTTGCAGGACCTTCTCCCGGAATTCCATCTGGACAGCTTCGTTGGCTACGCGAAAAGCCACATGGTGATTGGTGCCGCCGCCGCTTAGGCCGCGGGCTTCCTGCGGCGCTTCTACCAGGTCGACCACGGACGCCGTTGGACTAGCCGGTGTGATATAACGGTACCGGTTACCTTCCTGCTCCCTGAGCTCATAGCCCAGGATATCCGTGAGGATCGAAGCCGTCGGCTTTATGCTCTTGAGGGTCAGGGTCACGCTATGGAAGCCTTTGGTCGCCGCATCGGCGTCGACCTGGGGCGTAGTCCAGGGTTGGCGGCCATCCGGATACTTGGAGGCGATGAGGTCCAGCTTTAGTCCATCGGGATCGCGGAAGGAGAGATAGGTCTCGCCGAGTCGTTGAGCGACAGGATCCTGCTGGATCTTGTTATCCCTGAACCGCTGCGCCCAGAATTCCAGGCTGTCTGCGGGCACTGAATAGCCGATCTCAGTGGCCATGCCGGCACCTGCGCGACCGCTTGCGATCCCTTCCCAGGGAAAGAAGGTGAGGATCGTACCGGGAGTCCCCGTCTCGTTACCGTAATAAAAGTGATAGGTCCCCGGGTCGTCGAAGTTGACGGTCCGCTTAACCATGCGAAGGCCCAGGACCCGGGTATAGAAATCATAGTTGCGTTGTGCATTGCCCGCGATAGCCGTGATGTGATGAATGCCTTGTATATTGCTGATCATACTTATTTTTTTTGAAGGATACTTAAAACTTCGTTCTCCAGCAGGCCGCTGCCACCACCATAATGGCGGGTGACGGTGACGGCCGGATCGATCTTTAAGAGGCGTTGCCGCAGCGCTTCTTCTTCCGCCGCAGAAAAACCCGCACAGACGAAGACGATGCGGAATGTCTGTTGTTGAAAAGCAGCCACTGCTTCTTCTTCCGTAGTAGCGATCGTGGCCTTCCAGCCTTCGTGAGAGTTGATGAGCCGTTCCACTACTTCTAAGATGGCTTTCTCGCGGCCCAGGGCCAGGATGTTGAGCTGTGTGTTTTCCATGGCTATTGAATATTATTTTTCATAGGAACTTCCATGATGAGGATCCGCGATCCCTGGTCGGCTGCTTTGAGGTTCAGCGTTGGCGTATCGACGATTCCCAGTCCATCGCGTTTTTCCAGGCGATGGCCGTCGAGCAGGAAGGCGCCTTCGATGACGAACAGGTAAATACCATTGCCCTGTTTTTTGAGATCATATTGGATCTCGCGGCCGGCGTCGAAGGTGCCCAGGTGAAACCAGGCATCCTGATAGATCCAGGTGCCGTTCTCCTTGTGGGGTCTTCCGTCGTGCGACGCTTTGGGGCCGGGAAAGGGCGAAATGATCTGTTGCAGGGTATCGTGCTCTGCAGAGAGGTCCAATGGGATCTGGTCATAACGTGGTGTTACATTCAGCTGATTTGGGAACACCCAGATCTGCAGGAATTCGGCCGGTTCGCTTGGGCTATTGTTGTATTCGCTGTGGAATACGCCTTTCCCGGTGCTCATCACCTGGATCTCGCCTTCGCTAACGACCTTTTTATGGCCCAAATTATCTTCGTGCACCAGGCTTCCTTTTAAAGGGATGCTGATGATCTCCATGTTGTCATGGGGATGGGAGCCGAATCCACGGCCGCCTTCGACCCTATCGTCATTCAACACACGAAGCATGCCGAACTGGATCCTTTCGGGATTATAGTAACCTGCGAAACTAAAAGACTGCCAGCTATCGAGCCAGCCATAATCGGCATGGCCCCGGGTAGCTGCTTTATGAAGGATGGTATTGCTCATTTTGTTTTTTTTATACCACAAAGCTACGCTTCCAGCCAGGCCCGGCCCATTAAACTAGGTTAAGAAAGGGAGTGTACAACGGAATCCGTGAATTGTACATTTTTTTTGGTACTTTTCGTACGCATCTTTACCATAACAAAAACTGTATGAAAAGAGTATTCATCCTGTGTGCGTTATGCACGATCTTCACCTGCAGGGCCTTTTGCCAGGACAGCACCATCCGCTTACACCCGCATGCCCGGGTCTATACGCTCAAACCGGCCGTAGACCTCCCTCTGGTGGCCGGCGGCACGGCCTGGGACCTATATAATTTCGCCCAGATCAGCACGAAGAATTCGACGAGCCTTTTAAAGCTGCAAAGCCTGAAGATCAGCAATCTCGACTGGTTCGACCGCTGGGCCGTCCACCCCTATTCCCACAGCATGGACCAGCTGAGCTATGTGCCCTTCTACGTGGCCATGCCCCTGCCGCTGGCGGTCTTCGGCATCGACAGCCGGATGCGGAAGGATTTCTGGAAGCTGACTTATCTGTATGGGGAGGCGATGATCCTCACAGGGGTGCTGTATACCTCCGCCGTGCACTACGTCAGCAGGCTACGGCCACTTACCTATGAAACCTCCAGCCCAATCGAAGAGCGCCAGAGCGCCAATTCACGGAACTCCTTTTTCGCAGGGCATGTGGCGCTGGTGGGGACGAGCGTCTTCTTTATCGCCCGGGCTTATGCGGACTATCATCCCGAATCGAACTACAAATGGGCGTTTTATACCGGCGCCGGCCTGATAACAGGCCTCACGGGCTATTTGCGCAACAAAGCCGGGGAGCACTTCCCTACCGACGTGGGACTGGGCGCCGTGGTCGGCGTGGCATCCGGGTTGCTGACACCGGCGCTGCACCGGACGAAGTTGATGAATAAGAAGCTGACCGTCCTGCCCTTTGGCGCTTCGGGAAAGGGGGTGTCTATGCTCTACAGGCTGTAAAGAAGCGCTGGCTTCGATAGTTAAACGGTTTTTTTAGGCGGCAGGTCGAAAGCAGTAGCATCGTGTTCGAAATGCCCTTTGTGGGAACCATCGCAAAAGGGTTTGTTTTGAGAGTTCCCACAACGACAGAGGCTTACGATCTCCCGCCCTGCCAGGCCATAGGGCACCCCATTCCGGTCTACAATTTCGAAGTCGCCCTCCAGCTTCAGGGAGCCATTGTTGTTAACAGTGATCTTGGTCGTGGCCATGGATAGTTTTTGTTTATTTATAAGCCGCCAAAAATAGGGAAAATCGATATTCATCTACTGTTTATCCTAATTAGTCGAAATATTTTCATTGCCGGCAGGGGTAATGGTAGCTTTATGGTCTATTTAACCCCTCATGGAATACGATAACGACAGACTGCGAAAACGTGCGCCCCGACTGGAGATCTTTTATTGGGTCCTGCTGGTGTTGCTGCAACCGGTGACCGGCGGGGTCACTTCCTTTCCTTCCGCCCCTGCCGCCTGGCTATTGCTCCTCCTGGCCAACCTGCTGGCCTTTCCGGCCTATGTCCTGTATGCAAGGATCATAGGCCCGGCACTTCCGGGGGCCGAACCCACCGAAAAAAAGCGAAACCGCCAGACGGGCCGCCGCCGGTTTGCCGTCCTGCTGACTATCCTCTCCTTTTTGGTGATCCAGGCTTTTTTGCTGGCCGTCTCTTCACTCTTTTTAAAATTTCCCCTAAAGCCAGCCCTGCATGCTTATTTCGATTTAACCGGGACGAATATGGTCCGCCAAAGCTGGTGGATACTGGTGAATATGGCCCTGGCCGTGGCCATATTCTATATCCGGAAAGCCGACGACGAGAAGGACCAGCTGCTGGCGATGAAAAAAGACAATATCTTCTTCCAGCTGCGCTACCTCCGGAGCCAGCTGAACCCGCATTTTCTGTTCAACACCCTGAACAGCATTTATTCCCTGAGCCTGCAGAAATCGGATCGCACGCCTGAAGTAGTGGTGCGGCTGGCGGATATCATGCGTTATCTGATCTACGAATGCAACGAAGAAAAGATCCCCCTGGATAAGGAGATCGAGTTCATCCGCAGCTATATCGAGATAGAGAAGATACGGCACCAGGCGGATATCCGGTTCACCGTGGAGGGTGAGACTACGGGCATCATGATCGAGCCCTTTTTGTTCATCTCCTTTATTGAAAACGGATTTAAACATGCGATGGACCATACGTTCAATGACCCTTTTATTTATATCACTCTGCGGGTGGGCAGCGGACAGCTGGTGCTCAACGTCCTGAACAGCACGAATGCTGATCTGGCCATGCAGGCCAAACGGATCAACGGCATGGGCCTCTCCCATAGCCGCACCCTGCTGGAGCTGCTATACCCAGCCTCGTACGATCTGGACATCATCCAGACGGAAAAAGACGAGAGCCGAACCAGCGAGCTGCGGATGCGCAATGCCAGGGAACGGCTGGAAAACCTGTACCCGGATTCTCATACCTTAGATGTAATTTTGAATAAGAGCACATTCACCGTATCGTTAATCGTAAAAACCGCTGCTGCTTGCTAAAATGCATGATCGTGGAAGATGAGGTCCTGGCCCAGGACGTGATCCGCAGCCACATGGCGAAGATCGGTCAATTGGAGCTCATCGGCGTCTACCGCACAGCGCCGGAGGCCATGGCGGCCCTGGAGAGCCGGGAAGTGGATGTCATGTTCCTCGATATCCGGCTTCCGGGTATGAGCGGGCTGCATTTCCTTCGCAGCCTGGCCGACCCGCCGCTGGTAGTGCTTACCACCGCCTATGCCGAATATGCGCTTGAAAGCTATGAGTTCAATGTGATCGATTACCTGCTGAAGCCGATCTCCTTCGAGCGGTTTGCCAAGGCGGTGAACAAGATACTGGACGGCCGGCTGTATACGTCCACAAGCGCTACGGCGAGCACCGACGAACAGGCGCCGCCACCGGGAGATCATATCTTCATCAAATCCAACAGCAAATTCTTCCGGGTCGGGTTTTCTGAGATCCTGTATGTACAGGGGATGAAGGATTACCTGAAGATACATACGCCGGATTTTACGCTGGTGACGCATCAGACGATGAATGAGCTGGAGAAGACGCTGCCGTCCCGGCTTTTCATCCGGGTGCACCGGTCTTATCTTGTTGCGGTGAGGCATATTCGCACTATTTATGGGAATTCGATAGAGCTGGGGAAGGTGACGATACCTATTGGGATCAATTATAAAGAGAGTGTGATGGAACTGGTTGGGAAGAGGTAAAGTTTGGAGGGAAAATAATTTGCCTTGGTCTAACTTTACGGTATGTTACCCGAGAGGTATGAATATAAGAGAGCGCGGAACTCGAGACAATATGAGTTTTATAGTGAGGGGTCAAAAGGGAGGATCAAAAAGATGGTCGTATATAGCTATCTTGGAAGCCAGGATGGTCATCACTATTATAATCTGGGGTTTGGTGATTATGATCCAAGATCGAAAAATATCAATGATCTTGCAGTCAGTAACAATAAGGATCGTGATAAAATCCTTGCAACTGTTGCGGCTACAGCATTGGAGTTTACAGGACACATTTCAGGTTGCAGGATCATGATACGAGGCAGCACAGCGGGGAGAACTATGGGGGCTTTATTCTGGAAAGAAAGTTGTAAATTTGGGTATGGGGGAAGTAGTGATAAGGAAAAAGAAGGCGATCACGGCAAAAAAGCCTGCCAAGAAAAAGGCGTCCAAATACTCGGACTTACCTGATCTTAGCAATGATCCATATTTTGTGAAGAAGGCCCAAAAGTCGAAAGAAATGCTGATTAAATCCGGTTTATTAAAGGCATAATAACTCACTTAGTTTTTTAATAGTAGCCTCCACCATGCGTGGGGGCTTTTTTTTGTTATTTTCAACCCGCACATCAAAACACAACTGCTTATGGACCGGAGAAAATTCTTCCGAAACGGCTCTTTGGCCGGGATCAGCTTTTCATCTTTGCAATTATCAGGTTTGGGGGGAAGGGGGTCCACAGGAACGGACGGAGACAGTCCGGCAGCGGAGTTTCCTTTAATGGAAGCTACCATCGACGAGCTGCAGCAAAAAATGCAGAGCGGGGAATACAGCTCGCAATCCATCACCAAACTATATTTGAAACGCATTCAGGCGGTCGACAAGAAGGGGGCGACGCTCAATGCAGTGCTGGAGCTGAATCCCGATGCTCTGGCTATCGCGGCCAGCATGGACGCCGAAAGGAAGGCCGGAAAGGTCAGGGGGCCGCTGCACGGCATTCCGGTGCTGATAAAAGACAATATCAACTCCGGGGATAAGATGCAGACGACGGCAGGCTCGCTGGCGCTGGAGGGACATAAGGCGGCCAAAGACGCATTTATAGTGGGAAAGCTTAGGGAGGCGGGTGCCGTGCTGCTGGGCAAGACCAACCTGAGCGAATGGGCGAATTTCAGATCTACACGCTCTACCAGCGGCTGGAGCAGCCGGGGCGGCCAGACCAGGAACCCCTATTTGCTGGATCGAAATCCTAGTGGTTCCAGCGCAGGATCGGGATCGGCAGTATCGGCCAACCTCTGCGTCGTCGCCATTGGAACGGAGACCAATGGGTCGGTGGTATCCCCTTCATCCATCAATGGCATCGTTGGCATCAAGCCGACGGTAGGGCTGCTAAGCCGCAGCGGGATCATACCTATCTCTGCTACGCAGGACACGGCGGGGCCTATGGCGCGGACGGTGAAAGACGCGGCCCTGCTGCTGGGGGCTTTGGCCGGCGTGGATGCGCAAGACGCGGTGACGCAGGAAAGCCAGGGTAAGAGCAGCAAGGACTATAGTTCGTTCTTCGACCTCAACGGGCTGAAAGGCAAGAGGATCGGCATCGAGAAAGCGGCGCTCACCGGGCACGAAGGCATCGTAGCCTTGTTCCAGGACGCCATCGCCGCCCTCAAGGCGCAGGGGGCGACGGTAATCGAAATAGAGTTACAGAAGCTCCTGACCGATCCTGGTTCCGTGGAAGTCACCATCCTGCAATATGAGTTCAAGGCCGGGCTCAACCACTATCTGGCCGACGCCGGGGCGCCCGTGCGATCGCTGGCGGACGTGATCGCCTTCAACAAACAAAACGAGAAAAGGGCCATGCCTTATTTCAAACAGGAAACGCTGGAAAAAAGCGAGGCAAGGGGCGGCCTCGACAGCCCCGAGTATACCGATGCCCTGAAAAAGCTGCTGACTACGCGCACGATCATCGACGACCTGCTGAAGCAAAACCAGCTCGATGCGATTGCCGCACCTACCAGCGGGCCGGCCTGCTGCATCGACCTGATCGCCGGCGACTATCGTACGGGCGGATCATTCTCGGGACCAGCGGCCATGGCCGGGTACCCGCATATCACCGTTCCTATGGGGCTGGTGCTGGGCCTGCCCGTGGGGCTTTCCCTGATGGGCACCAGCTATACGGAGGGAGAGCTGATCAGGATGGCCTATGCCTATGAGCAGGCATCGAAGAAACGCGTGCCGCCAGGGCTGGTGAATGCGGCGAATCTGTAAGAAAGATTAGGGGGGAAAGTTATAAAATTCTATATTAGAACATAAAACAATAATGTGAAAAGAAAAGACTTCCTGTATTTGTCCGGGATGGGGTTCGGCGGAGCATTGATCGGCCGCATGCCCAATCTGGGTTCACCTGTGCCCCCGGGCAAGCCGCTGGAAACGGTGGACGTGGCGCTAAAGAAACAATTGGCCGATATTGCGCTGAATGCAGCTAAATCGAAGGGCGCCACCTATGCCGACGTGCGGATCGGCAGATACCGCAACCAGTTTATCATCACGCGGGAGGATAAGGTCTTGAATACCGTGGATACCGAGTCCTATGGTATTGGCATCCGTGTGATCGCCGGCGGCAGCTGGGGTTTTGCGGCGACCGATAAGCTGGATAACGATGGGATCGCGAAGGCGGCCGAGCTGGCGGTATCCATTGCCAGAGAGAATGCCCGGCTGCAGAAGGAGCCGGTGCGATTGGCACCGCAAAAGGGCTATGGCGAGGTCAGCTGGAAGACGCCTATCGAGAAGAATGGGTTCGAAGTGCCGATAAAGGAAAAAGCCGAGCTGCTTCTGGGCGTGAATGCCGCCGCGATGAAGGCCGGCGCCAGCTTCGTGAACTCTGCCCTGTTCCTCGTGAACGAACAGAAATATTTTGCCAGTACGGACGGATCGTACATCG
>JAMFRX010000407.1 GCA_026224995.1 Puia dinghuensis | reverse complement strand
GGACCTCAACGCCGGAGTCGATGACATGCGCAGGGAAGTGGCGCAAAATGCCCTGACCCTGTTGAGTAATGGCGATTCGACGGTGTTCCCGCTGCGGAAGACCAAAAAAATCGCCTATATCGGGATGGGGCTGACGGAGGACAATGCCTTCAGCGACCGGATGCGTGCGGACTATAACGCTCACGTCTATTTTTTCGACTATAACCTCGACAGCGCCAAAGCTGTTGCCGCGCTCGAACTGCTGAGTAACCGGTACGATGCGCTGGTCATAGGGCTTCATAACTATGCCCGGTTTCCCGCCCGCAATTTTTTCATCAGCCGCCCTGTCACGTGGCTGCTGCAGCAGCTGCAGCAAAAAGAGAAGTGCGTCACCCTGGTGTTTGGCAACCCCTACGCGATCCGCAATACCTGCGATGCTAAAACACTGGTGGCCTGTTACGAAGACGATTCCACTACACAGGAAGTGGCTGCCGACCTGTTGAACGGTAAATTCACTGCGAAGGGGCATCTTCCTGTATCCGTATGTGAACAGTATAAGGCAGGTGCAGGCATTACCGGCCCATACCGGGCATTGCCGATGGCCGATCCTGCGGCACTTGGGATCGATGCCGTGCGCCTGCAGAAGATCGACGCGATTTGTAATGAGGCCATTGAAAAGCAGGCGGCACCTGGCTGTGTGGTGCTGGTGGCGAAGGATGGCAAAGTAGTGTATGAAAAGGCTTTCGGCTACATGACGTATGACCGGAAGGAGCCGGTGTACACCGAGACGCTATATGATATGGCCTCCTGTACCAAGATCTGCGCGACCACCATGGCCGTGATGAAGCTGTATGATGAAGGCCGCCTGGACCTGCACAAGACCCTGGGTGACTACCTGCCATGGGTAAGAGGTTCGGACAAGGATACGTTGCGCATCTGGGATGTCCTGTTGCACCAGGCGAGGTTGGTAGCCGATGTCGTATTCTACAAGGAAACGGTGGACAGCAGTAAGGATCAGAATCCCCTGCCCGCTTATTTTACGCGGCGACCCGACAGCCTGCATGGCGTCCGGGTGGCGGAGAACCTCTATCTGCGCAATGATTGGCGGGACACGATGAACCTGCGCATCGTGCAGAGTGCGCTGCTCGCTCCCCGAAAATATGTCTATAGCGACAATGACTTTATCTTGATGGGGGAGATCGTCGAGGCGATTACCGGCATGCCGCTGGACCAATACGTCGAAAAGACCTATTATGAACCATTGGGGATGACGTCCGCCGGCTTTAAGCCCCGGGAACGTTTCCCGCTGGGCCGGATAGCTCCGACAGCCCTGGAGCCGATCTTCCGTCAGCAGCAGATACGGGGCGACGTCCATGATCCCGGGTCGGCGATGTTCGGCGGCGTAGCCGGGCATGCGGGCTTGTTCAGTGATGCCTATGATCTCGCCGTACTCGAACAGATGCTGCTGGATGGCGGAACGTTTAACGGTCAGACCTACCTGAAGAAGTCGACTATCGACTACTTCACGGCCTATCACAGCGATATCAGCCGCCGGGCATTGGGGTTCGATAAACCCGAGAAGGATAATGCTCATCTTAAGGTGCCCTATCCTTGTCTGTCTGCTTCACCGGAGACATTCGGGCATACCGGTTTTACCGGTACCTGCGTCTGGGTAGATCCGAAATACAACCTCATCTACATTTTCCTGTCCAATCGGGTGAATCCGGTCGAGAATAATCCCCGGCTCTCCTCGCTGAGTATTCGCGGGCGCATCCAGGAGACCATCTACCAGGCGATGGGAGTGGATGAAGGCGCTTCGACGAAGCCGCCGGTGCCGGCGAAGAAGAAAAAGCGGCGGAAGCATTCGTCATAAGGCCGCGATCAAATTTTTTTTGAAATCAGAAGAAGGTGTATCAAAAGTAACTGGTACGCCCACTGTTAACTAATTATTTATGAATCTATTATTTTGCAATAACTGCTATTTTTGGTGACTGTTTCGGTCACTGCTCTGACGACCGTATCTCGTAGGGGAAGGGTACGAAATACGGTTTGTTTCTTGGTGATTAAATCGGCTCAGATTTGATAGATCCAGGGATGGTTTTGGCCAAGGTCGTCTTTTAGATCTGCCGGGGCCGAGTACCCCGACATATAGGAATTCTCCCAATAATTCTGTGACTTCCGTCTGAACTAGTCTTCCGAGTATCCTTGCAATTCTAACACAAAATGATCGATTTGCAAGGAAGGAAGATCCTAAAGATAGAAG
>JAMFRX010000406.1 GCA_026224995.1 Puia dinghuensis | reverse complement strand
CTGCCGGAGATACAGCTGGCCATAATAATAGTAAAGTTTCGGGTAGGTCGAGTCCAATGCTTTGGATTGATTGAGGTCTTCAGCGGCGGCGGTAAAGTTTTTCTGCAGTTCTTCGGCCGCGGCTTTCATCATATAGGATTTGGCCAGCTGCTGTTTAAGCTCGATGGCTCGGGTGAAGTATTGGACTGCTATCGTAGCGCTGTCATCGGACGCTTCATAGGCGTGCACACCAAGTTGGTAATAATCCTGGGCGGTAACGACAGGGTTGAAGCCGATGAGAAATATTAAAGGCAAGACCAAGGTTAAAAGGCTGGAACTATGCATAGTGAACAAAATTAGGATTAAAAAGATCGGATACTACAACGTGGCTCTAAACGTAAAACTTATCGGGATGTACTGGACATCATCCCCTCCGTGATCGTACCAGATCGGAGTATAAGAAAGTTTGATCGCCACCCCATCTTTGCCCAAATAGCGGATATAACCAAATTCTCCGAGCACTCGATTGGCGCCGTAACCACTAGATAAGATCCGCGTATAGCTACTACCGGCACAAAGCTCGTTTTGTCCGAAGCTGAAACATAGCGTCGCTCCGAAATTCATGTGCCAATAGGCGGGGGAAGGGAAAGCGAATCATGTGATCCCGGCACAAGCCCAATTGCAGGACCAATCATAAGCGAAAAATGTCCCCGCTGTGCCATCTTGCGATTGTAGCCGACCGAAAAAAAGCCGCGATTGCCAAAAAGCTGCAGATCGAGGGTGTTCCGCGAAAGGACTGCTCGCGCATCCTCCGCTTCTGCCTTTTGTGCCCAAACCGGCAAAGCCATCATCAGACATCCCGACAAAATATATATTGTAGCTGCCTTCATCAACAAAATCAGCTTTAGAAGCTTACAACGTGTCGGTATCCGGATTATTTCATTTTTTGGCCGCCGAAATAACGGATTTCCTATATTTTTTTTGCGCCGCGCGCAACCCTACTTTCCATTAGGAAGTGATTGTTAGAGCAACCCTTCCCTAGCCATCGAGTGAGACCAGCCGGCCGAAATAAAGTAATCAAAAGGGAAAGGGAGTAGATATATTCCAGTGGAGGTAAAAAACGCAGCGCCTGGTGAGGCCTTCAACAGTTGTAATCCTGCTTCCACTCTTCGGCCATAAGTCGCACGTCTTGCCAGTAAAAAGATTCGCTTCATTGGAATAAGATCATTCCATACTATCGAGACCAATAAATCAGAACTTGACGAATTATCAGATAAAATCCTAAAATGAATGACTGAAGCTCCTCGTAAGTTAGTAGAGCATAACGCGGGGACTGGGCGCTCTCTAGTCATTTCTGAAGATGGAGAAGTTAAGAAAGTGCCTGCGAAGGATTTATTGCCTCGAGTTTCCAGTAAGGGGTAATTTCTTGTTACTAATCTGTGACTAATTTCTTTCAAACGCCCTGGAATGGGGCGGTTTCATTGATTTGCACGGCTTTTTTATTTGGTCTCACTGTTTCGCCAGAACCATACTATTCGCACTATTTTTCACCTTATAAATGGACTTTATACTTGTCCATTATTCCATTCAAAAGATCGAATCGAAGTATAATATCGTGCTTTTTCACGAGTTCTCCGATGGCTTTGGTGTCAATTGGGGTTGTAGTACTGACGATTTTATATAATCCTTTTAAATATTCTTCAAAACCACCTGGAGTAAATAGTTCAATATATTTGGCGGGGGAATTACCTGAATTCCAAAAAGTATGAACCATGCTTCGGGGCCTTAAATGCCATCCTCCGGCAGCAACTTCATATACCTCTTCTCCAACCATCACATGCAATGTACCTTCCTGTACAATACATATCTCGTCAAAAGTTTTATGAAAATGTGGAGGTGCTCCTAAAAATCCGGGTGCTAACAACCCTTCATTGCTTCCAAGATTACCCACTGTTTGCGCCTTGTTTAATTTGAATATTACCTCACCCGAGGGAATTTTATATTTTTCTCCCTCCCCGGGTGCAATGTACACCGGCTTTGGTACTTCTTCGGCAGGCAGGTTTGCTGCACTAGTTATAATAGGGGATATTATTGCACTGCCAGCTGAAATGGTCAGCAGTTTCAGAAGATTTCTTCTTTCAAGGTTTGCGGTATTCATGACTGATTAAGTATTTTGAGGCTGTTACAGATTCCATCTGGATATAATCATTCACCGGTCGGAGTTTGGTTGTCGGGGGCGACCACCAGACCGCCTGCCGTCATGGAGATCGTTTTCACTAAATCAACGCTTTACAACGCAAATGCCGTTCGCCTGGGCGTATTTGGTTCCATCTGTAAGTAGGACCTCGTTGCCATTTTTCCAATAGACTGCCGTATAACCAAAATTGCCGTCGAAATCGGCCCCGGAAGTATAGGCATCGCTGCTGTACGTAGCGACCCCGGTGGCGTAGGACCCGTTCCCCTTTTGCTGGGGCAGATAACTGAGCGTACCGTTCTTCCAGTAGCAAGCCTGATATTGCGTGGTATGATACTGGCTCCCGACCACATATACGTCAGTGCCGGCCAAGGCGATGCCGGTGGCCATTCCTTCATAGGGGGCCTGGAGGGCGATGACCGAATCGTTCTTCCAGTAAACCGGGAAGGGCGTAAGCGTGTTATAGACATCCTGGAAACCCGCGCCCTGCGTGCCGGCATTATACACATCGGTACCCGAAACAATGGTGGAGTTTACTGTTGCGGATGGCGTCCCGGGGACGGGGAGAGCCTTGGCATAGGGTAAGTCCACCGCGACATTATTTTTCCAGTAGACAGGTACGGGCAAATACTCATTATAGCCATTTTGCGCTGTTGCAAAGGCCGCGTAGCTGCCGCCAATATAGATATCGCTGCCGGAAACGTACACCGAATTGGCCTGAGAGTACTTATCCGCGCCATAGTAGGCGGTGATCCCTTTGTTTTGATCGAAATAGCTCCCTAAGTAAAGATTCTGGTAACCTGTTATGCCATAATCCGTCACATACACATCTGTCGCCGTTGCGAAAATACCCGTGGTCACGGTCGTATCATAATTCCCATCCGGCGCTTGCGGGGCGACATGTACCGGGTTCCCTCCATTCTTCCAGTATACGGTGGTTGTCCCGATGGTTCCTGCCACATATACGTCGCTGCCGACCACCGAGATACCGACGGCTATTGAATTCAAAGGCCCATTATAAAGCATAACTTCCTTTCCGTTCTTCCAATATTTGGCGACGCCGAAACCTGATGGACCACCGACGCCCTGGGGCCCGTTGTACTCGAAACCGGCAACATAGACGTCAACGCTGTCCGTCGTTGCTCCGGATCCTCCACCACTAGTCGTTCCACCGCCGGGATTGGGATTTCCCGCATTCTTCTTTGAACAGGAGACGAACGTGAAGATGAGGCTAAGGCAAAGAATAAGACATCTTTTGGGCTGGGTCATTTTTTATTTCCAAAGCTAGGGAGTGCGGCTTTAGAAAAACTGCGAAATAGACAGTTGGCCATTTAAATCGACGAGTTCGCTGGAGAAGTAACCATCTTTAGCCTCAGTTCGAGACCGCCCTCGGGCGGGGACTGGATCTGCAGTTCGCAGCCGATAGCGGTGGCCATGTCACGGACGATGTGCAGACCGAGCCCGCTTCGGATACCGACGGGCGCATCAGGATCGAACAGTGGTTGGAGCTCTTGTTCCGTCGCGCCGGGGCCATTATCGGTTATCGACAACCAGGCATATTCCCCCGCTTCCCAGGCCCGCCACCGGATGGATCCATTGGGTTGGTGGCTGAGTGCCTTTAGCGCATTTCCGGTGAGGTTGCGCATCATGGTTTTGCAGAAGTACTCGTCTGTCGGGACCGACATGCCGGAAGGCTGTTCGAACTGCAGGCGCACACCGGCATTCTCCGCAGCGGCGCCAAACTTTGTCCTGATATCGTCGAAAAGCTCAGACACCATGTACGGTTGGATGACCGGCTGGAACTGTTCCATCTGTCCCTTGCTCCAGGTCAGCAACTCGTCCATGGTATCGAGAAGTTCTTCGGCCGCGGCGGTCATCAGGCTGGTTTCCTGTCTGGCTGTCTGTTCATTCATTAGTTCGGGCTCCTGTTGGCGGAGCTGTAACATCGTGATGAAATTGGCGACGGGGCTACGAAGGTCGTGGTTTAGGATGCCCAGAAAACGATTTTTTATTTTGTTCGCGTCTTCCAGCAAGTTATTGGCGTCTCCCAATTGCCGGTTGAGCGCGGAGAGGAAAGCATTGTTGTTTTTTCGCAGCCGGCTTTGCCGGTAGATGAGTGCCAGGATCAGCAACACCAGAGTAAGGGAGCTGATCAGGAGCCATTTGATCTTGACCTGGTTGGACAGGGCCAGTTGATTGATCTGGAGCTGTTTCTCACTTAGTTCTACCTTGTGATCCGCCTCGATGGATGCGATCTTATTTTTGCTATCCTGCGAAAAGATAGAATCATTCAACGTGGCGGACTGCTGGAGGAGCGCGAAGGCGGTTTTATAATGCCCATCATATGCTTCCAGCTGTGCGAGGCTATCGGCGATGATCATCATATTCTCGCGGGCATTGACGCTGGTTGCACGATCCAAAGCAGTCTGTAGATACCGGCGGCCTTTGACGGTGAGTTCGTGGGTTTGGAGTTTTGCCGAAGGAGATTTGGCCATGGAGGCGTAAATACTGCCGATCAATTGAAGATTGGACAGCGAGTAGACGATATCCGGCCCCTGTCGTTCCCAGATCTTTTGCGCCTCGAGGGCATATTGAAGTTGTTGGGCTGTATCATTAGGATAGGTATCGGCGAGGATCGTGTACATGGTAGCGATGCCTATTTCGTTGTTTACCGAGCGATAGACCTTCAGGGCATGAAGCAAAGAATCCCGGGCGGGGATATATTTTTTTTGCGCGATATAGGCGAGCGCGATCATTTCCAGGGCTTTGGTCTGGAACAGTGTCTGACCACGATTGAGTGGGTAGGCGAGGGATCTGTTTGCATATTCTATGGTTTTGTCATAGTTTTTGGAATTTATATACGCGACGCAGATATCGCTATTGGCCAGCTGGATAAGGCCCGTGTCTCTGGCCAGTTCGCCGTTGTGAAGGCATTCGAAGAAGTATCCGAGGGCCATGGGATAGTTGCCCTGCTGTAGTTGGATCACGCCCATATCCGCCCCGAAAGCGGCCAGGCTTCTGTTGTCACGGATCTCTGTGGCCAGTTGTCGCTGCTCGTTGAATTTCTCCATTGCCTCTGGATAATGACCCCTTACCATATAGGTTTCTCCCCAGTAGCTGAGAAAATGGCAGGCTAGTTTCAGCTGATGATAACGTTTGGCCAGGCTCACTCCTTCCTTGTTGTAGCGGATGGCTTTGGCCGAG
The DNA here is from genome assembly GCA_026224995.1 of Puia dinghuensis. GTDB lineage: Bacteria > Bacteroidota > Bacteroidia > Chitinophagales > Chitinophagaceae > Puia > Puia dinghuensis_A. Next base: position 133 of record JAMFRX010000406.1, on the reverse strand, counting down.
TCCTGGTAGATACTTTCTTTGGCGAACTTGTCGAGCAGCTTTAACCGGGAGGAATCGTCCGGAAGCGCTGCCAGCTGTTGATCCGGTGTGAGGACGGGTGAGGCAAGTCTTTCGGATCGCCCCTGTGTGAAGG
>JAMFRX010000405.1 GCA_026224995.1 Puia dinghuensis | reverse complement strand
ATCATCACCTCCAGCATCTCGAACGTAAGATGAAGGTCCAGGCCCCGGATCCTTCCCTGCATATACTTCCGGAACTGCATCCGCAGCTCGCTCATGCTCCGGCCAAACGAAAGCGCCAATTCGGATTTCCCAGGTTGCCTTCTCATATGCTGCATAAAGTTACGGTATTGATAGTTAAATATTCAACCAATTTGCCCCTATTCACGACTTTTAGTGCACGTGCTGCCCAAATCTTGCTGGCCATCCCCTGACCGTCAAAGGATTACAGTTTCAACCCCATCCCAGCCAATTGCTCCCTCGTCTTGCCCACATCCTTATAACTATGACAGATCCCCCTTAGTCCAAGCCCCTGCGCCACCTGCACGAACATCATCCGGTCATCGATATACACTACTTCTTCCCTGGGAACCTGCGCTATGTCGAGCGCTACTTTCCAGATATCCGCATCCGGCTTCCGGAAATGCACGAAACAGGAGCTGATAAAAAAGTCCACGAACTCGTTGAGCTTAAAAGCCCGGATCCGATGCTCGTTGATCTCCCGGCCTTCATTGTTGACCACGGCGATCTTCAAGCCATATTTGGCCTTCAACGACCGGATCAGCTCTATCATCTCCGGATAAGCCACCGATTGATCATACATGAATTTGCGGAAATCCTCCATCGTAAAAGATCGCTCCTGGTAAAATACCGCCCGTTTCAGGTATTCATCCAAGCTCAGCTTGCCGGCTTCATATGTATCGAAGGTCATCCGGTGCCTGTCATTTAGCTCATCCAGATCAAGTGCAAATTGCTTTGCCGCGGCCTCGCGCGACTTCCTGTCCCAGCCATTGGTGAGCATCACGCCCCCTATATCCAGGAACAACGCCGTTACAGGCGCTGCTTGTTGATTTGTTGCCATGCTATAGGTGTATTTATTATGAAGCAATTTACCGATAAATTCAGTATATTACTATACCTTAAACTTTGTCCATGAAAAAGGAACACCTCGTTTCCATTATCGCCTCTTTGCTCCTATTGCTGCTTGCCTATGCAGCGCTGAGCAAGTACCGGGAGTATGATGATTTCCGGTTCCAGCTGTCGAAATCCCCGTTTATCTCACCTTTCGCCGCCCTCACCGCCTGGACGCTTCCCGCTGGAGAATTGCTGGTCTGCCTGACTCTGCTCTTCCGCCGGACCCGCCTGCTCGGCCTCTTCGCCTCCCTTTTTCTCCTAAGCCTTTTCACGGCATATATCTGGTCCATGCTGCATCTAAGCTATTATATCCCTTGCAGCTGCGGTGGCATCCTCGCGGGAATGGATTGGTCCACGCACCTGTATTTCAATCTGGGCTTCGTCTTCCTCAGCATCGCCGGCATCCTGCTCTACCGTCCGGCGACCCCGGGGCTATAACCATCGACCACACGACTTTACTATTCACCATGAAACTCAAGACCAAAACTGCCTGGATCATCTTCTGCCTTCTCGCACCCGCTGCGGTCGTCTATCTGCTCTATGCTTTCACCTTCAGGCCCAACCGGGAAAAGAACGGCTTCACCAGACGCTTCTCTACCCTTCACGCCATCCCCCTGGATACCCTCATCGCGGAAAAACGCTTCAGCGAGATCTGCGGGCTGACGGATCATAGCCTATTCATAGCACTTGCCGACAGGCGAACCATTCTAGAGACAGATTGGACCCTCCAAAAAGAACACTACCACACCTTTCCCCTGCCCACAGAGGAAAAGATCATGTCCCGCATCCAATACCAGGTGGACTCGCCCGTATACAACATCTTTGCCGGCAATGGCCCCGATGTCTTCAAAGGCCTCCTCTACACCAAAGACCCACCTCGGCATTTTCATTACGGCTGGCCGGTCTTCGTGCGCAGCATCGCCCTGCCCAACGGGCTCTACCTCTTCCAGGGCTTCGACTATAACAAGGCCGGCACGCAGCAGGACTTCATCCTCTGGGACCCGCTCGGCAACAACCAGCTCAAAAAATACGATCCCTTCCAGCCGGCTGCAGACATGGACATCAGTTCCGAAGGACTGATAAGCTACGATACGGCCCTTCACCTGCTGGTCTATGCGCAATTTTACAAGAACGGCCTCTACACATTCGACAGCAACCTGGCCCCCGCTGGCCATGCAACGACCCTCGACACGGTCCACACTGGCCGAATGCGGGCAGGTCGCACTAACCGATCCGGCATCCTGGAATACAGTGCCCAGTCTCCACAGTTCATCATCAACGGCCAGCTCTGCCTCGACGACGGAAAAGCCTATGTAAACTCCCTGCTGAAAGCCGATAACGAAGACGGCGCTGGATTCGACGACTATTCGGCCATCGATGTCTATGATCTCCGCACCCTTCATTACCTGTATAGCTTCCAGCTGCCACGACTACAAGGCAAACGGCTGATCTCGCTCCGGATCAGGGGCGACAAGGCCGCCGCCACCTATGCCGGTGGCATCGTCGTTTACCGGCTGGAACACTGACACTTGCTTGTATATGGAAAGGGGCGAAGCCGAAAACCCCCGACAGAGTAGGCTCTCATTACCTAAAGTTTTTACTTGTTTTTGAATCACAAAACAAGCCTATCACATGAAGAAGACCAAAAAGATGCACCTGACACTCCCCTTCCTGGCCCTCCTGCTGGCCATCGCGTTCACCGCCTTTACTCCCCATGCTCACCACAAGGCTAAGCCGGCGTTCACGAACTATTACTACGGCCAGGTCAGCGGCTCAACGACCGTCTATGCCGGTAATAACATCACCATCGGAATGGATTGGCATGACTACAGCAGCATTGTGAACGGCACCTATTTCAATGGGGATCCCGTCCTGTTCGCAAATACCTATTGCGATTATGGCTTCGGCGCCACCTGTGTGGTACAGGGAACCGCGGTTTCGGGTGGACAATCCACTATCATCGCGGTCTACCAGGGCCAATGGGGCGAATAATATTCCGAACCCAAAGAGCAGAGTGGAGGCCACTCTGCTCT
>JAMFRX010000404.1 GCA_026224995.1 Puia dinghuensis | reverse complement strand
TACTGATACCAGGTTAGTGATGCGGTACAGATTCTTGTACGGCAGTCTTCCTGGCATAGTTCATCACTCGCAGAATAACTTCCATGCGTGGGGCTACTGTTACTGTATTGAGTCCGTCGGCAGAAGATCGTAAAACCTCCAATTTCTCGCGCAGCATCCAGTCTTCCTTTAGCGCAGCCTCTATCGCTACCGTTAATTCGGTGGAAGACTCTTTATACAAATACCGCAAAAGATCCTCCGGTGTAAAGAGTGTCATAGGCAAAACCATTTAATGTCCTAGTAATTCCGAAGCAAAGTAAAAGTGAAACGTCCGTTATAAAAACGGTATTTGGGTACTGTTATTGTCCGCAACCGTAATTAATGATCGGGCGCTATTAGCTCTAAAGGGGGCAAGAAAAGGGTAGTGTGTTGACTATCAATGTTTAGTGGGGGTACTTTCCTTGATTAGAAAGAGGTCTTCGTTGTCCCGTTTCATCAGGTACTTCTCCCTGGCATATTTCTCAAGCAATGCCGGGTTGGTCTTGAGCTGATCCAGCTCCTGCCTGGTGACAGCGATCTGATGCTCATAATAATGCTTGCTTTCCTCCAGCTTCTGCAATTCGGCTCGTTCCCGGAAATGACTCGTGATAAAGTCCCGGGCGTCAAAGAACAAGATCCATACAACAAAACCAACCGTTGTAAGGAAGTATTTGTTCTTTAGCCAGGCCGGAATATGCGTTAAAAGCTTCATAAATCAACTGATCAGAAAAATGTGTGTTGCGGACGCGGTAGTCCGGGCCCGCAACACCAAACTACAACTTATTTTTTGAATTTGATCCGTCCCTTGGGATAAATACCCGCATCTCCCAGCTCTTCTTCGATGCGCAGGAGCTGGTTGTATTTGGCGAGCCGGTCGGTACGGGACGCGCTGCCTGTCTTGATCTGGCCGCAGTTGAGGGCTACGGCGAGATCGGCGATGGTCGTATCTTCCGTCTCTCCGCTGCGATGGCTCATGATGGTCGTATAGCCATGGCTCTGAGCGAGTTGTACAGCATTGATGGTCTCGGTGATCGTGCCTATCTGATTGACCTTGATCAGGATGCTGTTGGCGACGCCCCTGTCAATACCCTTTTGGAGGATCTTGGTATTGGTGACGAACAGGTCGTCCCCTACGAGCTGGACCTTGTTGCCGAGCTTCTCGGTGAGCTTTTTCCAGCCGTCCCAGTCTTCTTCAGCCATCCCATCCTCGATGGAGATGATGGGGTATTTGGCGACCCAGGAGGCCCAGTATTCCACCATTTCGTCGCTGGTGAGCTCTTTGCCGCTACTCTTGTAGAATTTGTATTTGCCGTCCTTGTACATTTCGCTGCTGGCGGCGTCGAGAGCGATGCCGATCTGGCTGCCCACCTTATAGCCGGCGGCTTCGATAGCCTGCAGGACGGTTTCGATAGCTTCTTCGTTGCTCTGGATGTCCGGGGCGAAACCGCCTTCGTCGCCTACATTGGTGCTAAAACCCTTTTTCTTGAGCACTGTCTTCAGCTGGTGGAAGATCTCCACACCCCAGCGCAGGCCTTCGCTGAAGGTTTCGGCGCCCACGGGAACGATCATATATTCCTGGTAGTCGATCTTGTTGTCGGCATGTACGCCGCCGTTGAGGATGTTCATCAGCGGTATCGGCAATACGGTGCTGTTGACGCCGCCGAGATAGCGGTACAGGGGCAGCTTGCTCTCTTTGGCAGCGGCCTTGGCCACGGCCATGCTCACGGCTAAGAGCGCGTTGGCGCCGAGCTTACTCTTGTTTTCTGTGCCATCCATGTCGATGAGCCGGGCATCCAGGCTGGCCTGTTCGTTGACCGGGAAGCCGATCAGCTGGTCGGCGATTATATCGTTTACATTGGCAACTGCTTTCAATACTCCTTTTCCACCGTAGACGTGCTTGTCTCCATCCCGCAATTCCACGGCTTCGTGAATGCCGGTAGAAGCGCCGCTGGGTACGGCGGCACGGCCGCGATGATTGTCCTCCGTAACGACGTCGACCTCGATGGTGGGGTTACCACGGCTATCGAGGATCTGTCTTGCATGAATGTCAGCGATGTAGCTCATGAAATTTATAGTTTTAATCGTTTTTCGTCAGGCTCCGGAAAATAGCTTCCAGGCTTTGATTTTCGCTTTGCAAAGAAACAATGTTCCAATTGTTCTGCAAAGCCAGTTCGAGCAATTGTTTTTTAACTTCGTCTGGCGATTCTGTCTCCAGCTCCCATTCGTGGTCGCTCAGGCGGCCGACGCGGCGCACCTTGTTTAGCTGCTGAAGTTTAGCAATGTCCAGGGCCTCGCGGAAGCCCACCCGGATCGTACCCGCCCCGTCGCCGCCCTGCCGGAGCTGGCTGAGCGTGCTGTCCGCCACCAGCCGGCCCTTGTTGATGATGACGACGCGGTCGCAAAGGGCTTCCACCTCCTGCAGGATATGTGAAGAGAACAGCACCGTCTTGTCTCTGCCCAGCTTCTTGATGACCTCCCTGATCTCGATGATCTGATTGGGATCCAGGCCGCTGGTAGGCTCATCGAGGATCAACACTTCGGGGTCATGGAGCAGGGCGGCTGCCAGCCCGACGCGCTGCTTGTATCCTTTGGAGAGCTGCCCCAGCTTTTTTTTGCTCTCTACCGTAAGCCCTACCAGCACGATCACGGCGTCGATGCGCGCTTTCTTGTCGGCGACACCATGAACATCGGCAACGAAATCCAGATATTCACGTACGTACATGTCCGGGTAGAGGGGGTTGGCTTCGGGCAGGTAGCCGATCTTCTTCTTCGTCTCCAGGGGCTGCTCGCCTACGGAGATGCCACAGACCCGGGCTTCGCCGGAGTCCTGTCCCAGATAGCCCGTCAGGATCTTCATCGTCGTAGACTTACCGGCGCCATTGGGTCCGAGGAAGCCGACGATCTCTCCTTTCCCGACTTTGAAGGAAATGGCGTCTACCGCCTTCTGTTCACCATAAAGCTTGACAAGATTGGATACTTCGATAGACATGCAACGAAATTTTTGCGGGAAATGGCCAGCGGCCGTCCCGGACGCGAATTTAATGCTTTAGCACTATTTGACGTCTGCCGCTGCGCCATATTCACCTTTTAGCGCATAATAGCCGAACAGGACCAATCCGACGGCAATCGGCACGAAGATGCCGATAAAGACGCCCCACTGGATCTTCGTATTGGTAGAGGGGTTCCTGGCGATCTCGGCGGCGCCGGTCTTTATAAGGTAATAAAGGATCAGGGGCCCGAGGGCTATCCAGACGATGCCGAGTATTTTTTTAAGGATGTCCATAGTTTCTTTTTTAATAGATAAGTGAACTGCTAATGATCGAATTCCACCTGCCGCGCCTTAGACGGGATATAAATAGCCCCGATGACCAGGCTCACCGCTGCGACGCCAATGGGATACCAGAGGCCTACTAATTTGTCACCGGTGTAGATGGTCGTCAGCAGGGTAGCGATAAAAGGCGTCATCCCGCCGAAGATCCCATTACCAATATGATAAGGCAGGGACATCGAGGTATACCGGATGCGGGTAGGAAAAAGCTCTACTAAAAAGGCGGCTATCGGCCCATAGACCATGGTGACATAGAAGACCATGAGGAAGAGGACTCCCGTCATCTTCCAGTAATCGGCGTCGCCGACCGTCCGGCTCAAGCTGACAAGGGGTTTGCCGCCGGTCTTGCCGCTGGCGTAGACCGTATCTTTTTGCGTCTCCGTGACGAGCAGGCCGCCTTCATAGTGCGACAGGGTAGAAGAGGTGCGGATAAGGTTTTTAGTTTTCCCTATGAATGCCACTGTAGACAGGATCTCTTTCCGGGCGGTGAGCTCTGCCCGGCCTTCTGTGGCCGGTATAGTCAGCAGCTGCCGGAAGAGAAAGGGATAGGTGAGGATAGCCAGCAGCATGCCGGCTAGCATGATCCATTTGCGCCCGATCTTGTCGCTCCATGCGCCGAACACCACGAAGAAAGGCGTGGCGAGCAGGATGGCTACCAGCAGCATGGTCTTCGACTGGTCGAAATCGAGCTTACAAACGTTCTCGAGAAAGGATTGAGCGTAGAACTGACCGGTATAGAAAACCACTCCCTGACCCATAGTCGCGCCGAACAGGGCCAGCAGGACGATCTTGAGGTTGGCTTTCCGGCCGAAGCTTTCTTTCAGGGGATTTACGGCCAGCTTGCCTTCTGTCTTGAGGCGTTGGAAGAGTGGCGATTCCTGCATCTTCAGCCGGATATAAACGGAGATGGCTACCAGGATGATGGAGATCAGAAACGGGATGCGCCAGCCCCAGTCGTTGAATTTTTCTATGCTGCGCGATGCGTCTGCATCCAGCGCGCGGCGGGTGAGGAGGATGACGCCGAGGCTGACGAAGAGGCCTACGGTTGCCGTTGCCTGTATCCAGGAGGTAAAGAAGCCGCGACGGTGATCCGGCGAATGTTCGGCGACATAGGTAGCGGCGCCGCCATATTCCCCGCCAAGGGCCAGGCCCTGCAGCAGGCGGAGGACCAGGACGATCAGCGGGGCGGCAAACCCGATTGTCTGATAGCCCGGGACCAGCCCGATGGCGAATGTCGAGCCGCCCATGATGACCAGGGTCAGCAGGAAGGTATACTTCCGGCCGATAAGGTCGCCGAGGC
>JAMFRX010000403.1 GCA_026224995.1 Puia dinghuensis | reverse complement strand
TCGGCTTGCTCCGGCGGCATAGGATCTCGGCCATCATCCGCACCTCTTTGTCCCTCCCGACCACCGTATCGCTCTTGCCTTCTTTCGCCCGCAGCGTCTTGTCGATGCAATATTTCAACAGGGAATGTGTACCCTTGGGTCCGGCAGCCTTCCCATTGGCAGCCGCCCCCTGTCCCCCTAGTACATTCTTTATCTCCTCGGATTCCGTCACCCGCTGCATCAGCTGCTCCCGCTTGAGGGGAAAGCTCTTCAGCTGGTCATAGTTGAACCCCACCCCGGGCGTGCTGATAGCCGCCAACAGGTCCACAGGTCCGATGGCATCCCTGCCCAATTTCAACCGGATATTGTCCGCTTCGCTCATCACCTCCTCTACCTGCGCATCGGCTGATGGCGAATCCTTTGGGTTAGGCGACTTCGGCACTGACTCTATTCGCACATCTGCCCATTCCTCCAGGTAGTAGACGTCCTGGTCCAGTTGCTTGAGCAGCCCCTGCAGCCCCGACTCCTTGTGCAGCAAGGCTTTCAGCAGGTGGGCAGGGGTGAGGACGGCATTCATATTCTCCCGGGCAAGCGCCTGGGCAATGCGGATGGTCCGCTTCGCGCTCTCTTCCAGCTGTATGTCTCCGGTTAGGACAGGCATCGTTATTACGTTTTAATGAATTCCTAAAACCATTTATGACTCCGATCCACGGTTACGCTCAGGGATAAGATGCAATTGGTTCCCTCCGCCTTCGTCTGGATCACGGTGATCTTCTTTATTCTTTTAGCTTTCTCTTTTTTGAGGGCCGCACACATCTCGGTAAACTTCATCTTCTTCGAGTCGTACGTCACGTCGATATTCAGGTTATTACACAGATAACCCGCAAAGTCATCCTGCACCATCGTCCCTTGCACCACCTGCAACAGCATGCTCTGCAGTTTGTCGTCCGACACGGTCGGCGCGGTCACGGGCTTGGGCTCTTCTTTCTTCGGCTGCTCCGGCTGTTGCTGTTGCTGGCTGATGGGCTGCTCCGTCGGCTTGGCGTCTACCACGATCACGGGCCGGTTCGGATGCCTGTCGCCGCTCTTCCCCTTCGCCGGAGTACCCGCATCGGCCTTGGGGTCGATCACGATAATGGACCTGCTCTGCGTCAGATCCGGCCGGTGGTTGACTATGAGGATGATCTTCTTGAACCCGGCCGTGGTAAAGGTATGCGAGGCCCGGCGGGAATAGGCATCCACCATCTGTGTGCTCTCGAAATGCCAGGCCCAGGAGGTGGAAGAAGGACTGCCGTCCTCATAATTCACCGGCTTGCCCACATACGCCGTATCCGATCCTATAATGGTGGGCGAAAGGTTTTCGTTCACGGCTATCGGCGCCTCCCCGATGCTTACCACCTGCATCTCGCTGCATTGCCCGTCCACGGTGATCACTACAGTATATTTACCCGCCCGGGTATACGTATGGACAGTCTCCGGATCATATTCCTTCACCGTCGCAGCGTCGCCGAAATTCCATTCAAAGGTCTTCCCCTCGCGCGTCTCGGCCTTCAGGGTCACCGGGCTGCCCACCGAAAAGCTCGCAGCGGAGGCTACCACCTTTATGGGATAGCAGGGATGTGAAGTTCCGTATCGGAACGCCAGCACCAGCAAGGCGATGACACATAAAGCCCCCATAGACAGGTAGGCCTGCTCATCCACCCGAAAAACGGACGAAGTTCTTTTATTCATAGATAAACGACTATGATTACATCATTAAAGCTTCAGCTAAAGGTTGACAAGGGATAGTGATTTGAAGGGCACTACTACAGCGTGTACGGAAGGAAGGTCTGCCAAAGTAAACAATAAACCCGAAATCTGCAATGCGTACTTTCACGTTTTCTGAAAATTTCTCCTACCTTTACTACACTTCCCCCATCGATCTGCACCACCCTGCAACTCCAAAAAATTATCGCTATGCGCATCCTTATTTCAGCATCAGCCGCCTGTCTCCTTACCCTCTCCTGCGGCCCCGCCAAAACGACCACCCAGCCTGCTTCCGGGGACATCGTCGTTAAAACAGGCTCCACATCGATCACCTATTCCGATCCGGCCAAACACTACGACAGCATCCAGATCAAATATGCAGCCTACCTTCACACCACTCCGGAACAGGTCCGTAACATCCGCCTCTACCGCTTCATAGACCACTGGATGGCCACTCCCTACAAATGGGGCGGAACGGATAAGAACGGCATCGACTGCTCGGCCTTCCTGGAACGCCTGTACTCCGAAGTCTACCAGCTAGAGATCCCCAGGACCAGCGTCCAACAGTTCTTCGACCAGTGGATCGACCGCTTCGGGTCCTCCCAGTACCTCTCCGAAGGCGACCTGGTCTTCTTCCAGACCATCGGCGACAACGCCGTCTCGCACGTAGGCCTCTACCTCGATAACCGCATGTTCGTCAACTCCTCCTCTTCCAAAGGCGTCAGCATTGCCTGCCTCGACGACCCCTACTGGAAGAGCCGCTTCGTAGCCGCCGGGCGCATCAAACGCGCCGCCCTCGTCAGCAAACAAAACTAACTGGAATAGCCATAACGGTCACGTTTTCATCGACGAACGACCACAGAAATCGACAGACGGCACCCCCTTCCGCCCGGCAGCCGCCATGGCCCGCCGGATGCTTAGCCTGCCTTATCGCATGCCCCACTGCACTCCCAGGAAATAGGACTCTCTGACCGTCTGCCTCTGCACCGTGAACCTGTCGGCACGCTGCTGCCCCGGCACTAAGCCGGAAGCGAAGTCGGGATTGGGTTTCAGCAGGTCCACCGTCATCCGGGTGTCCAACAGATTGTCCGCCTTCACAAAGACCCGCCAGCCATGGCCCAGTGCTTTTTCGACCGAAGCATCCATTACCGTATAGCCCCGCTGCCAATAGTCAAGCCCATACCACCCCGACACGGAGTAGATCCGCCTGCCGGTATAAATGCCGCCGACGCGGGCATTCCAGCCGTTATGGGCATCAGCATACAGCAGGCTAAGGGTGGCTAAATGCGGGCTCTGCCCCTGCAAGGGTCTTGATTCGTCGCGCGTCACAGTGATGATGTCGCTGGTAGGATCGTCCGGGTTAGCCCGCGTCTGGAATTTTGTAGGCTGGACGATGCGACTGTAAGTGTAGGTATATTGCGCCTGTATGCCCAGGCGGCCAAAGTATTTCGTAGCGGCCAGCTCCGCCCCATAGTCATTGGCATCCGCCGCATTGCGCATCTGCGCTGTCAGCTCACCCGCAGGGGTATACGCCATCCCCTGCTGTGGAATAGGATATAGCTCGTCACCGGCATTCAGCAGCGTCCGTTCATAAGGATCGGCTATGTGCTTGTAGAAGATGCCTGCCTGCAGCAGGTCCTGGCCTCCCTCCCGTCGGACCGTCGGCGCCCCACTGACTTGGGCGCCTGTCCGACTTTCCCCATACCACTCCCACCGCAGATCGGCATTGTCGGCCCTCGCCCTGCGTAGGAACGGATTGCCCGCCTCCACATAATCCTCATACTGGATGGAATAAAAGGTCACATCATACAAGGCCGGTCTGCTGATGCTCCTGTACC
>JAMFRX010000402.1 GCA_026224995.1 Puia dinghuensis | reverse complement strand
CCCCTCCAGGTGATCAAACAATTCCCCGAAGCCGATAACCTGGTTAAGATCAACCGGACGATCTACCTGACCATCAACCGGTCCCAGGCGCCGTTTATCCAGATGCCCAATATGGTCAGCATGAGCTTTCGCAATGCAGAAGTGATCCTTCGCCAATATGGCCTCAAGCTCAAGGATACCATCTTTAAACCCGATTTCGCCCGTAACTCCGTCCTCGACCAACAGTTCAACGGGGAAACTATAAAACCCGGCACCCAGATCCAGCAGGGTAGCGCCATCACCCTCATTCTCGGCACAGGCATCGGAACCGGCCAGGGCTTCATCGTCCCTAACCTCACCGGCCTGACCTACCTGCAGGCCAAAGCCCGCCTCGACTCTATGGGCCTCACCTTCGGCGCCGTAGTGCCCGACAAAGAGGTCCGGGATTCCTCCGACGGCTATATCTATTGGCAGGACCCCAAACAATTCAACGACGAAGGCCAGCTCAACCGTATCCATCCCGGCCAAAGCATCGATATCCGGCTCCAGGTCCAAAAACCTGTTCCCGGCGCCGATACCAGCCTGCGTACCCCCGCCAACACCTACTAAATAATAAAGGATTTAAATATGCAAGCTATTTCTGTAGAAGAACTCAAAGCCCGGCTCGACGCCGGCGAATCCCTCCACCTCCTTGACGTCCGCGAACCCGCCGAACACGAGGAATTCAATATCGGCGGAACCCTCCTCCCCCTTGGCCAGATCAGGAACATGGAGACCGACGGCATCGACGACTGGAAAGACCAGGAAGTCATTTGCTACTGCCGCAGCGGCAACCGCAGCGGCCAGGCCTGCATGATCCTCGAATCCGCCGGCTTCACCAACATCAAGAACCTCACCGGAGGCATGCTGACCTGGGCGGAACGTATCGGAATGTAACGATCTACCGCAAATACTTCCCAAACCACGCCAACCACCTCTCCAACCTATCCCTTTGATACGAAGGCACAGTAATCCCATGAAACTGCCCCGGATAGATAATCAGCTCCGTAGGCACCCCCAGCGTCCTTAACGCCTGGTACATCTGCTCACTCCCCGCCGTGGGCACATTAAAGTCCTTCTCCCCGCTCATAAAGAGGGTAGGAGTCCTGATCCCATCCGCATGCAGCAAAGGATAGCTGATCTTCAAATACTTGTCGATAGCCTTCCACGGCGGCCCGATCTCATTGTTGTATTGATTGATGTACTGATCCACCCCATACAACGATAACGTAAAACCCGTCCCCGCGCCACTGCTTGCAGCCTTGAACCGCGTGTCGGAAGCGATCAGGTAATCGGTAAGAATGCCCCCATAGCTCCAGCCCGCAACCCCCATCCGCGAAGAATCCACCAGACCCTCACGAACCAGCCAGTCCACCGCCCCATGCAGATCCTTCACTTCCTTATTTCCCCAATCCGCCGAGATCACTTTGCTATAAGCCACCCCCCGGCCATTGCTGCCCCGGTAATTCACCGCTGCTACGACATATCCCCCCGCTGCCAGCATCTGCCGCGACAGGTCGAAATCAAACGCATCCTGCCCCACCGGCCCGCCATGGACATATAAGATCAACGGCAGCTTCTTCCCCGAAGGCGAATCCGCCGGCCGGTAATAGATCCCTGACACCAGCGTCCCGTCAGCGCTTTTCGACTCGAAACCGGTAACCGCCGCCAGCGCCAGCGGTGCTAAAAAAGCATCCGTATGCCTGGTCAGCCTCCGTGGAACACCAGAAGAACCAACCGCATAGATCTCGCCCGGCGTCTGTGGATCACTGCTCATCGTCACCCAGTCGTCACCATTAGCCTCCAGGCTCGTAAAAACCCGCTGGCCGCCACTGAGCTTCGACATCTTCCCATCAAGTACAGAAAATGTCGCGACATACTGTGTACGATCATCCGTCACCAGCGCCACAATGCTCTTCCCATCCTTAGTCCAGCGAGGACTCATCACCGGCCGGTCCAGCGCCCGCGACAAAAGCTTAGGCTCCCCGCCCGCCGCCGCGACGACACACAGCACCGGCTCGTCATACATATGATAATCTTCATCCGAGACGGACCTGGTATAGGCAATCAAAGAACCATCAGGGCTCCACCGCGGTGAGTTATCGCTTCCCTTCCAGCTTGTCAGCTGCCGGGAAACCGCCCCGGACCGCGCCTCGACCACATAAATATCTGAATTCTCATTTTTATCCGGATCAGCCGTCCTGTTGCTCACAAACGCAATAGCCGTCCCATCAGGGCTCCATACCGCCGATCCCTCATCATAATCACCCCGTGTCAACGTGTCGAGCTTCTTAGCCGCCACATCAAAAAAATACAGATGCGTATGCACCTTCTTATACCGATACCCCTCCACATCCTCTTTATATTGGTAACGATCGATCACATAAGGCTTAGTCGTCTTGACCTTTCCCGTATCCTCGGGGTCCGGATCTGTCAGTGTCAGCAACAGCCGTTTCGAATCCGGGCTCCAGGCATAGTCGTTTACGCCCCCCTTGATCTCCGTAAGCCGCTTGCCTTCTCCGCCGCGCCGGTCCATCAGCCAGACCTGCGCACCCTTGCCCTCTTGCCGGGACGATAAAAAAGAGATCCACTTCCCATCCGGGCTCCAGCGCGCCCTCGACTCCCCGTCGGGACTGCTCGTGAGCTGAATGTCCTGGCTGCCATCCCAGCTGATCATCCAGACGTCGGAATTGCGGCTGTCTTTAAGGGAATCGATGGCCGTCATCGTATATAATACCCACTTACCGTCGGGTGCAACCGAAGGGTCACCCAACACTGGAAGTCGGTAAATATCGCCAGGCCGCAACGGCCGTTTGGCGGGAGCCTGTGCCTGCACCAGCAGGACAACGCAGACTAAGGACAGGCAGCTTAGAAGTTTCTTTTTCATAAACAGTAATTAGTAGCTAATGTACAATTATTTCCACCTACGCAGCCAATTCCACCATCTGCGCAGGAAGCCCGGAAAACGTCCGGATTTATAATTAATTTGAAGGATCATGAAGACACCAACCCTGCTGATTTTCCTGCTATCGTTCCAACCGGCCGTTTTTGCCCAGACAAACACCGCCGCCAATCTCCAATCCTGGCAATTGCTGGATTTTGAACAGAACGGCGTGTATGGGACCTCCGCGAACCGCGCATACCAGGAACTGCTGAAAGGGAAAAAGAGTCATCCAGTGGTCGTCGCGGTGATCGATGAAGGTGTGGATATTACGCACGAAGATCTGCAGGGGCATATCTGGACCAACAAAAAAGAGATCCCGGGCAATGGCATCGACGACGATGGCAACGGGTATACAGACGATGTCCATGGCTGGGATTTCATGGGTGGGAGGGATGGTAAAAAGCTCTATGCAGAAAATAGCGAAGCGGACCGGGAATACGCCCGTCTCCTGCCCACGTCCGGTCAGCTGAACGACGATCCCTACTGGCTCCGGGTAAAAGAAAGACACACCCTGGATTCGACAGAAAGAGGCAAAGGTGTGAATGCCGACTGGCTAACATACATTCCGAAGTTCGCAAATGAAGTGGCATACGTACAAAAGCTCACACATAAAAAACAGCTGTATTATAAAGATATAGATGATTTTCAGCCGGCCGATAGCCTAGGAGCCCTGACAAAAAAGGATCTGCTGGATTTATATCCGCACTTCCCCCAAAGCTTCAGATCGAGGGATCTGGATAGTATGGCGGCGGATCGCATGATTTTTTTGGAGCAGGAAGAAAAGATCGTGCCGGAGTACGCAAAACTAAAACCCGATCCCAATGCCCTAAGGAAAGAGATTGTAGGCGATGACCCTTTTGATATAACCGATAAAACCTATGGCAATAACAATGTCGATGACAGCGAACACGGGTTCCATGGCACCTTTTGCTCTGGCATCATCGCCGCCGGCAGGAACAATGGTATCGGGATGGATGGTATCACGGATAATGTCCTGATCATGCCCCTGCGGGCGACAAACACCGGGGGTTATGGAGATGAGCGTGATAAAGACATTGCGCTGGCTATGCGTTATGCGGTGGATAATGGAGCAAAAGTCATCAGCATGAGCTTTGGCAAATACCTTTCACCGCAAAAAAAATGGGTGGATGCCGCCGTTCAGTATGCAGAAAAAAAGGGCGTTCTCCTTGTTCATGCCGCAGGCAACGACAACACCGATATCGATAGCACAACTTTTTACCCGAACGCGGTTTTCGCTGATTTGTCCGGCAGGACGACAAACATGTTGACGGTGGGCGCCATAAGCAGCGATACTACAGGTTCACTTGCCACTTTTTTTTCTAACTATGGACAAAAGGAAGTAGACCTGTTTGCGCCGGGCGTAGCCATCTATTCCACCATCCCCGGTAATAAATACCTTTCCGGGTTTGGAACCAGCTATGCCGGTCCAATGGTGGCAGGCGTCGCCGCCTTGATCCTCGAATATTATCCAAACCTCGACGCCGCACAGGTAAAGGAGATCATTATGCGGTCCGTTACCTCCTTAAAGGGCAAAAAGGTTAATAAGCCCGGCACGAAGCAACAAGTGGATTTTGCCACCCTCTGCGTAAGCGGCGGCGTGGTCAATGCTTACAAGGCATTACAGCTGGCCGCGCAATACAAATAACAATGCTAATTATGGAAAAAACCACTGACTCAAAACCCTGGAAAAGCTGGCAAAAGATCGGCTTCCGGTTCGCCTTTTTATTTCTTGGACTTACGACTATCATTAATTGGGATCTCGTCACCTACTTCGCTTTCTGGGCGATGAACATCCATAAATTCTCCCTGGATATCGTCTTCACGTGGCTGGTCCGACCCTTCTCCTGGCTGGACAGGCACTTCTTTCACACCGGCTATGACCCGAAGATACACGCCGGCTACCCACAGGACAATCATTTTGCCACCGTATTCTATCTCACAATCATTCTCGTCTCGGCGATTGTCGTCCTCGTCTGGAGCATACTCGATAAACGCAAAAAAGACTACAACAAGGCGTTCTTCTGGTTTAATCTGTATCTGCGGTACACCCTGGCAATTACTATTATCGGCTACGGCATCGATAAGGTCATACCGGTACAAATGCCATGGCCAAACGTTGCCGCCATGCTATCAAATTACGGGCAACAAAGCAGGTTCGACGTGTTATGGAGCTTTATGGGGATGTCGCCCGGGTATATGATCCTCACGGGGAGTCTGGAAGTGATCGCCGGGCTCTTGTTGTTTAATCGGCGCACCCTCTTATTCGGCTACGTCTTTTTGTTGGCCATTCTCGTAAACATCGTTGCGTTGAATTGGTTTTACAACATACCCGTAAAAATGTATTCCGCGCAGCTGCTGGTTTGTAACCTCTACTTGCTTGCGCCCTATTCCAACAGATTGCTCAAATTCTTTTTCTTTGAAAACCCTTCCCATGAGGCACCCTTGCCACAATACCATTTTCGCGCCAGGTGGAAAACGCGCACCTTGACAGCCGCCCTGATCGTCTTCCCTTTCCTATTCTCAATGTTTCCCGCGATCGCGGATTACAATAGATATGTGAAAGGCAAAAAGTACAGAGAAAGCGAGAAATGTTATAATGTCACCACTTTTGTCGCCGGCGACACCCTTCCCCCGTTCACGACAGATACCCTTCGCTGGAAACGTTTGCTGATGCATGGCGATAGGGCGTTTATCTGTAGCATGTCGGATGATCAGGATGAATATACTTGTGACGTGGATAGCAGTAAGGGCACCTATACCTTCCATAACAATCCTGATACGTCAAGCTGGCATCTGTTTCATTATTCCTATCTGCAAAAGGATCGGCTGCAGCTTGTCGG
Source organism: Puia dinghuensis (assembly GCA_026224995.1). Taxonomy (GTDB): domain Bacteria; phylum Bacteroidota; class Bacteroidia; order Chitinophagales; family Chitinophagaceae; genus Puia; species Puia dinghuensis_A. The sequence continues at coordinate 2,796 of JAMFRX010000402.1, read as the reverse complement.
AAAATGGAAAGGGAAAGATATCAGGGTGACGATGAGCTCGTTCCCCGTAGACAGCCTGCCACTTAATAAGGAAAAGATCAGCCTCATCCAGGACTGAGGCAGCATCATAGCTTAATGTTCACCGCCAGCATGAAATTCGTGCCCGCCATGGGGAAGACAAAGTTCTCTGTCACCAGCTGCCCGCCATAGACATAGCTATAGGTATAGCCATTAGGCGTATACCGTTTGTCGAAGACATTATTCAGCTGGAAGATGATATCCGTTTCCTTTGTCAGCTTCCCCAAAAGGGCATACACCGCCCGGAAGTTCTGGATATAGTAGCCATCCAGCTTGCGGCCCTCCTGTTGGGCATTGTCCAGGTATTCCTTGCTCACATATTTGGCTGGCAGGCTCAACGTCAAATGTTTGACAGGCATAAAGTTGGCCGATAAAGCGCCCACTACAGAAGGAGAGAACGCGATATTCGTCGTCTTATAAGCATGGCTCACCTGACCGCCATTGTCATAGTCGTCGTCGTACTCCACATAGTCGAAGACCTTGTTCCTGCTGAAGGCCAGATTCCCTTCGGCAGAGAACCAGTTGGTAGGATGCAGGCTGCCTTGCAGCTCGATACCCAGCCGGTAGCTCCGGGGGATATTATCCCGCGTATAGTCCCCTACGTCATTGATCTTCCCCGTCAGCACGAGCTGGTCGTGATAGAGCATATAATACGCGGTGGCGCCCCAGCTATAGCGCAGCCCCTTTTGCTGGACACCAAGTTCAAAGTCATGCAGCACCTCCGGCTTCGGCTGGTCATATAATCCTGCTTCAAAATCATCCCGATTGGGCTCATGGTGGCTCAGGGAATAGGAAAAGTAAGCCTGCCAGTCGTAGTGACTATAGGTGAGCCCGACCTTGGGGTTCAAAAAATTATATTTGGGATGCACCAGTATGCTGGGGTTGTCGTCGAACCCGTCCAGCTCATAGTCCAGATGCCTGTATTGAAGGTCGGCAAAACCGGTCCATCGCTCACCCAGCTGCTGCTGCCACTTGGCGTAGGCATTGTAGTCGATCTTTATCGCCGGCTCGTTGTAATACCGGTAGTCGTCCGGGAACCCGCCGTTGGCAGCCCAGGTGACATACCCATAATGCTTGCCGTCATACCGGTCCCAGCCGCCGCCCAAAAAAAGCTGCGTATTGTCTTTTTTATACTGTAAGGACAGCACGCTGCCATAAAAATAGTTGTCAAGCCAGCGCTGCCTAATGAGATTCGTGCTCTGCAGCGTATCACCGCCGACCACATATGGCTGCAGTCCATAGGCAGTATACTTGGAGTTGGCGGAGTCTCCCTGGTCATGGTATTCCTCGTAGTAGCCATAGCCGCGGGTGAGGAAGACGGCGCTGTTGAAAGTAAGGCTCTCGCTGAACTGGTGATTGAAGAATAGTTGATAATGGTTCTGCCAGTAATTATCCGTCTGGTTCTTATAGGTAAAATAATTATAGGTGCGGTTGCTGGACTTGAAGAGGTTCATTGAGTCCTGTTGATTAAAGTAGAGCGACCCGATGTTGTTCTGGTAATGCTGTTCGAGAGCTGCCTGGTTGCCGTCCCACTTGGCCTGCGGAATGCCATTCCAGGCCTGGTAGGTCTTCTCATTCCCCTGAAGGACATTAAAGCGGATGGAAGACTTCTTGCTATACCATGCCGTAGAAAAGTAGAAAGACTTCAGGTTGCTGCTGGCCCTGTCGATATAGCCGTCGCTGCTGATACGGGAAAGCCGGACGTCTACCGTAAAATGCCCGTCTATCAACCCGGATCCTGCCTTTATCGTATTTTTCCAGGTGTCGAAGCTGCCAAAGCTATTGTTGAATTCCGCATAGGGCTTCTCATTGAATTCGTTGGTGGAGAAGTTGATGGTGGCTCCAAAGGCGCCAGCCCCATTGCTGGATGTCCCTACGCCTCGCTGGATCTGGATGCTGTTGACGGAGGAGGCGAAGTCCGGCAGGTCCACGAAAAAGATAGCCTGCTCCTCCGCATCGTTATAGGGGATGCCGTTCAGCGTCATATTGATGCGGGAGTCATCCGTCCCACGGATATAGATGGCGGTATACCCCACGCCGTTGCCGGCATCGGAGTTGATCACAACGGACGGGGTCTGGTTTAGCAGGAATGGAAGATCCTGACCTACATTGGTCTCTTCGATCTGTTTTTTACCGATCTCTATCTTGGTGAAGGGCGCCTTCTCCCCGGCGCGCAGAGCCCTGACTTCTACAGGCTGCAGAAAGAGCTTCAGTGAATCCCGATGTCTGGCGGTGGTGTCGGTTTGGGCCTGTGCTGTGGCGACGATCGCCGACAGGCAAACTAGCGTAAAAGTTTTCCTCATAGTTGTTCATTTTCCCTTCGCAGGCATTACCCTGATCAGGTTCTGCGGGTATTTTCTCAGCCATCCTGCCAACCGGCAAAACAGCACCCCGAGAACAGACTACAAAAATAGGTGTTTTTAGGCCAGTCTGTAACTTTTAAAAACCCTTGAGCGTCCAATAACCATGCAACATCTGCACTGCGTAGTTGTCTTTATTAAAATGCTCATTTATGAAAAATAGCCTGTTACTCACTGCTTTTACGCTCGTCTCCCTCTTTTCCTTCGCCCAAAACGGGAAGGTCATCAACGATAAGAATGCGCAGAAACGCTCCGCCCAGGACTTTCATGGCATCCAGATCTCCAGCGGAATCGACCTTTACCTCAACCAGGGCGGCGAAGAAGCCGTCGCCGTCACCGCCGTCGACCTCGAAGTGCGCGACCGGATAAAAGTGGAGGT
>JAMFRX010000401.1 GCA_026224995.1 Puia dinghuensis | reverse complement strand
CTGCTGGCCTGGGCATCGACAAACCGTTGTAGATCGCCGGTTTCCTCCAGCAAGCCCCCGATGGCAAGCGAGGCATCGTCTATCTTGCCCGATTCCCACATCCAAACAGCATCTTTATCAGCATTTACATGATGATACAACTTCTCTTCTTTGCCATCTGCAAACTCCAGTTCCCAGTAACCTTTCGCCTCGACAGCCTTGATCTGCTCACCCTTGTAGGTAATCTCCTTTTTTATAGGCATAACTGGTTTTTATTCTATGTTCTTACTAAGTGGCAAGGGAAGGATCCTTCACGTTTCATCACCCCTCAAAGGTATACCGGGGAATCTCGCCCTGGCATTGGACGGCATTGGATAACTCCTTCCCTTTACCCCATAACAGCTGAATATTGACGCTTCAATTAAAATGCCACCACTTTGGTCCTCCGATTCCGACGGTCGGCGATCCGGGCCAGGGCGCCACTAGTAAGATAGTTGCTGCGAATTTAAAGCGAAGATATGCCCCAGGACGTACGAGGTAAGTAAGAATATACAAGTAGCAGGTAACCTGGATCGCACGCGATCAGGACCTGTCAAAGGATTTCCACCTTGTAGGCCGCATTGTCGATTACCAGGCTATAGAACCCCCTGGCGAGATATCCCACTGCGAGCCGCTGTGTACCCTCCGCCATTTGCTTGCGCAGCACAGGTATCCCATCGGCGTTGTAAAGCGTAACTAAAGCGGCATGCGGCAGCTCGATGTACACGGTTCCGCCGCTCACCGGGTTGGGGTAAATAGTGACGGCAGCCGGTGAAAGGGTCGAAAATCCGACCGCCACCGTCAGACTGAAAGTGCTGTTGCCGTCCATGTCGCGCTGGCGAATACGGTAATCGTTGGCTCCGGGAGCGGGCGAGTTGTCCGTAAACTGATAAGTGTTGGTATTCAGGCTGCCCGTCGCGGGAATTGTTCCGATATCCTGCCATGCGGCCAGGACATTGCTCCGTTGAACGATAAAATCCTTCGTATTACGTTCACCGCTGGTAGTCCAGCGAAGTAAAATGCCGTTCCAGACATTCTCCCCGGTGAAAGATAGCCAGTTAAGAGGGAGTGAAACGGGATTGAGATTGCCGGTAACACCGGGATCCAGGCTGGTGGAGCTGAATTTAAGACTGACGTTGCCACTGCCCGCAAGGCTCAGATCGGAAAATGTCGCGATCCCGCTGGCGTCGGTATTGACGGTCAGCGTTCCTGAAAGCGTTGCCGTGCCTGTAGCGATCGATACGGTAACGGGAATGCCGGACTGACTTACGATACGGCCAAGACCGTCCTTCAGCTGTATCGTAGGTACGCTACTCAGCGTGACATTGTTCGTGTAAGTAGTAGGCTGTGCCGTAATGTAGACCTGCGTTGCAATACTTATGGAAGGCTCGTTGAAGGCTATGAATGCCGGGTCTGATGTTCCATTCGGCTGGTAGATCAGCGCAACGGCGTTCATGTAATTGGTCGCATTGATGCCGAAAGTACTGAGATCGGCCGCATAATAAGCAAGCGGCCGGGTTTGATTGATGAAGCTGCTGCTTGTCTGGGTTCCCGTGAGATCATAGAAATCGGCCAGCCAGTTACCTATCGGTGTCAAGCTGCTGGTAACGACGCTTACGGCAGTACCTACCGTATGGCCGCTGGCGTCCACGAAGCTGAATACATCGGGATTGGAGGAGGTGGGCGAGGCTTCTTCCGTGACGAAAATGTCGGGTATGCCATCGTTGATCGAGGAGAGCGAGATGCCATTGGAGCTTAGATCGAACCGCAAGCTCGTTCCCGCTGGGATATTGGCCAGGCCGGTACCCAGGTTAAGGCCCCTTGGCCCATCCGTCAGGAATGTGGCCAGCTGAGCGCCCGTGGGATTGGCCGGAAACGGCGCGGGGGAACTGACCCCGTTATTGACGCCGTCGTATAGTTGTCCTAACATTACGTAATAGGCGCCACCGGCCGTATTGGGGACGGTCGTAATGGGAAAAGCCCTTAACATGAGCGGCGTGAAGGCAACGCTGTGACTCGTTAACGTGGCGTCGCTTACGCCTGTGGAAAATGTGGTACCGTTCCAGGTAAAGGCTAATAAATTATGACTGTTGTCCGGCTTTGTGGAATTGACGGAACTGGAACTGGTCGTCCAAAATCCGCCATAATCGGAGTAAATAGCGCTAACCTGGGCCCTGGCGCTTCTTCCATAGGATAGCATCAGCGTAAGGATAGCAGGCAGCAGAAAGCGATTGGGTAAAGCTCCACGGGTCATAGCAGGTACGTTTGCGGCCCAAACGTAATAGGAGCACGCTTATTCTGGCACACGATGCATTTAATTTCATATCTCACCAAAGGTGAATGTTTTTATAAGCATAACCTCTTATCTCTTTCCCTGCTGGAAGATAATTGCCGTATGGCCTATGTTTGTTGTACGGCCTTCCAATCAGCCGGAGTTTGGCTATAGCCGACGCCGTATTATTCACCAAGCGGGATCGCTTTAGCCGCAACACAGCAGACGCTTATCAAATGATAAGCACACTCTGGCGTCTCGGCGTCGATCCCCAAGTGATCGAGCAGCCAATATCAACTACTTCAATAAGAATAAGGGAAAACGAGACGACCTTATGCAGTCTGGACGCGGGTTTCCAAAAACAAAAAAGCAGACAAAATGGTTTTTCCATCTTGTCTGCTAAGGAGGTCTCGAGCAGATTCGAACTGCTGTAGAAGCTTTTGCAGAGCTCTGCCTAACCACTCGGCCACGAGACCAATATACCCAACCTTATTTTTTGGGCAGGTGCAAAATTAAGATAATTTTGCCGAAGTTAAAAAAATTTATGCAATCAATCCCTGAAAGCGAACTGATTATCAACAAACGCGGCGCCATCTACCACCTCGATCTCCGGCCGGAAGAGCTCGCCACTACTATCCTCACCGTCGGCGACCCCGACCGGGTCGGGCGCGTGAGCAACTACTTCGATTCCATCGACCACCGCTCCCACCACCGGGAGTTCGTCTCCCATACCGGCCGGATCGGTAATAAAAGGCTTACCGTCGTCTCCACCGGCATCGGCACCGACAATATCGATATCGTCCTCAACGAGCTCGACGCCCTGGCGAATATCGACTTCTCCAGCCGCACCGTCAAAAAAAACCTCACCCCGCTCACCAT
>JAMFRX010000400.1 GCA_026224995.1 Puia dinghuensis | reverse complement strand
GATGTTGTGGATGGACAGGCCGATGCCACCGGCGGACTGGGAGATCTTGGCGGTCTGCTTGAGCGTGTCGTAGATGCCGTCTATGCTGTCGTCCTTCATGGTGAGCAGGAAGCAGGAGCTCATCTGCGGCTTGGGTGTGCCGGCATTGAAGAGTGTAGGCGTAGCATGCGTGAACCAGCGTTCGCTCATCAGGTGATAGGTCTTGATGGCGCTCTCGATATCATCGTTGTGGATGCCGATGGCAACGCGCATATAGAGGTGCTGCGGCCGTTCGACCACTTTCCCGTCCACCTTGAGCAGGTAGGATTTCTCCAGGGTCTTGAAGCCGAAATAGTCGAAGCCATAGTCCCGGTCATAGATGATGGTGGAGTCGAGCAGCTCGGCGTTGTCACAGACGATCTGCCATACCTCTTCGGACAGCAGGGGGACGGACTTGCCGGTCTTGCCGTCGCGGCATTCGTATAGGAGCTTCATCGTGGCCGTGAAGCTCTTGATGGTATTCTTGTGGAGGTTGCTGACGGCGATGCGGCTGGCTAACAGCGCATAGTCTGATGCTTTACCGTGAGGGAGGCGGAGGTCTCTGCGGCCAGGTTGTCCAGCTCGGTAGTGGTGACGCCGTCATAAAGCCCTTCGATCACTTTTTTGGCGACGTCGATGGAGTTGACGAAACGGCGGTCCAGGCCGTAGCAGAGCTTTTCTATGCGGGCCGTGATCTTGTCGAATTTCACGGATTCTTGTTTCCCGTTCCTTTTGATGACGAACATGTATATATAAATTTTAATGGGTTAGTAACGATCGACAGTTCTTAAAAATCTTCCTCGAGGCTGAAAGTCTGGGCTTCCTTCCCGCTCATGACGCCGGACTTCTGATAATCGCCAACGCGTTTCTCGAAGAAGTTGGTCTTGCCCTGCAGGGAGATCATCTCCATGAAGTCAAAGGGGTTGGTGGCATTAAAGAGCTTGGCATAGCCGAGCTGATCCAGCCAGCGGTCGGCGACGAATTCTATGTATTGCTGCATCAGCCGGGCGTTCATGCCGATGAGGTCCACGGGCAGCGCTTCGGTGATGAATTCTTTTTCGATCTTTACGGCATCCCCGATAATGCCCAGGACTTCTTCCTCAGGGAGCTTGTTCTCCAGCATGCTGTACAGCAGGCAGGCGAATTCACAGTGCAGCCCTTCGTCCCGGCTGATGAGCTCGTTGCTGAAGGTGAGGCCGGGCATGAGTCCTCTTTTCTTCATCCAGAAGATAGAGCAGAAGCTGCCGCTGAAGAAGATGCCTTCTACCGCCGCGAAGGCGACCAGCCGTTCGGCAAAGCTGCCGTTCTGTATCCAGCGCAGGGCCCATTCCGCTTTTTTCTGTACGGCGGGAACGGTATCGATGGCATGGAAAAGACGATGCTTCTCCTGGGGGTCTTTGATATAGGTGTCGATCAGCAGGGCATAAGTCTCGGAGTGGATATTCTCCATCATGATCTGGAAGCCATAGAAGCAGCGCGCTTCGGGGAGCTGCACCTCGCTCATGAAGTTAACGGCCAGGTTCTCGTTGACGATCCCGTCGCTGGCGGCGAAAAAGGCCAGGATGTGTGAAATAAAATGACGCTCGCCCTCGTTTAATTTTGCCCAGTCCTGCATATCTGCACCCAGGTCGATCTCTTCGGCCGTCCAGAAGCTGGCTTCATGCTTCTTGTACATCTCCCACACTTTGGGGTAGTTGATCGGCAGGATGACAAACCGATCCTTATTCTCTTTCAATAAGAGCTCGTTTCCGTTCTCCATTTTAGTTAATAGATTGCAGATGAATGAATAATATAGTGACCACAATGGTTTGGGGACTTGTCCAGAAAAACCGATGGCGGCAGGTTTCTTTGCGGCGAAATCGAAGATCCCGTCGCAAAGGGGTAACTCAAAAATAACATAGCCTAGGAAATTACCCAGGCTATGTTTTCCACCGCGTGTGCAATACTTTTTGGGTCGGTGCGGAGAGTTTGGCCACGAGGGCATTACAGGTCAAAGACCGCAGCAAAGCCGCGACAAATAGGCTTAGTCGAGGACTTTCTCGGTGATCAGCCCGCTGTTCTTATTCTTCAGGATGACCTTTTTCGCGCCATAGTGCGTCATCTCTTCCTTGATCAGGTAGTTTTCGGCATCGTATTCCGTGAGGTGACTGTCTTTGGTGACGCCGAGACGACCTCGCCAGATGTCGAGCTGGACGGGCTCCCAAAGCTTTGTTTTCGCCGAGCGATAGGCAGCGTCCAGCACGGCGTTGACCACATAGCCATCATAAAAGGTTTCCTTAGGCTGGCGGCCTTTTTCGAAGGCGTTGAAGACATCGGTGAACATATGGTTATAGCCGAGGTCGTTGAGCTCGTCGCCTACGGGAAAGAGCCAGCCGGTATTGCTTTCCGTTTTCTCCGAGACGTAGTCTGCGCCCTTGCCGGTGGTGAACATCTCGAGCCCCGTACGCAGAAAGCTGTTGACCCAGATGGTCCCTTCGGTGCCCATGACCTCGTCGCGCAGGTCCAGGCCGCCGCGGAAGGTCCAGCTGACTTCGAATTGCCCGATGGCGCCGTTCTCATATTTCACCAGTCCGATGGCATGGTCTTCGGCGTCTATTGGCTTCACCTGTGTGTCGGCCCAGCACATGACCTCTACGGGCCGGATATCCTTGCCGATGAAGCTGCGTGCGATCTCTACACAATGACAGCCGAGGTCCAGGATGCAGCCGCCTCCTGCCTGCTCCATATCCCAGAACCAGTCGCTGTGCGGCCCCGGGTGGGTCTCGCGCGACTTGGCCCATAAAATGCGGCCCAGGGCGCCATTCTTTACGCTCTCATGGGCTTTCAGGAATTTGGGCGTGTAGACCAGGTCTTCCAGATAGCTGTTGAAGATGCCGGCGTCTTCCACGGCTTCCAGCATCCGGCGGGCTTCCGTCGCATTGCGCCCCAGCGGCTTGGTGGTCATCACCGCTTTTTTGTGCTTGCAGCAGAGCAGGACGGCAATCTCGTGCAGGTTGTTGGGCAGGGCGATGCAGACGATGTCGACGCGCGGGTTGGCGATGACCTCCTCCATGTCGATGGACCAATGCTTGCAGTGATAGTCTTTGGCAAATTTTTCGGCGCTTTCCTTCCGGCGGGAGTATACGCAGACGACGGAGTCACGGCTCCGCTGACCTAAGATCGAATCGGCATAGAAGCGGGCGATGAAACCGGATCCTAACATAGCGATGCTGGGCATATAAAAATTATTTAGTGTGATCAGATGTCGAGTGCGGCCGGTTTAAGCGTGGCAGTTTTATTGTCCTTAAAAAACGCTGTGAAGAGGATCAGTACGACCGCGGCGATGCCGGCCGGCACCATCCAGATGGCTTTCCACTGGGAGATCCCGTTTATCGTATAGGCATCCTTCACGTAGCCCGAAAGGAGCGTGCCGATCCACATGCCGATGCCATAGGTGGCCATCGTGATCATCCCCTGGGCCGAGCTTTGGATGTTGACGCCGGCTTTGCTATCCGTATAGATCTGGCCCGTGACGAAAAAGAAATCGAAACAGACGCCGTGCAGGATGATGCCGGCGAACAGCATCCATTCCCCCGAGCCCGCGTCGCCATAGCCAAAACAGAGGAACCGAAGCACCCAGGCGATCATGCCTACGGCGATCATCCATTTGACACCGATACTGCGGAAGAGCACGGGGATAAGGAGGATGAACAGGGCTTCGGAGAATTGGCCAAAGGTCATATTGCTGGTCACGTTCTTCATACCGACATCGGTGAGATATAAGTTGGTGAGGCTGTAGTAAAAGGACAACGGGACGCAGATCAGCACCGAAGCGAGAAAAAAGGTCGTGAAGGAGCGGTCTTTGAACAGGACGAAGGCGTCAACGCCGAGGATCTGGGCGAAGGTCGTTTTTTGTCCTTTGGCCTTGGGGGGCGTACTGGGCAGGAAGAAGCTCAGGATGCCCAGCGCGGCGGAGGCAACGGCTGCCATTTTAAACGTGAACACCAGCTGGTCCGTGGAGATCTTGAAGACCTTGTCGATCAGCCAACCGGTGACGATCCAGCCGATCGTCCCGAGGAAGCGGATGGAAGCGAATTCTTTACCGGGGTCTTTCATCTGCCGGAAGGCAACGGAATTCGCCAGCGCCAGCGTGGGCGCATAGGCCAGCGAATACAAAAGGACTGCCCAATAGAACCCGTTAGGGTCGGTGACCGTGGTAAGATAATACAGCAGGGCGGCGCCTGCGAGGTGAAGGATGCCGAGGACCTTTTCCGCGGCAAAGAAACGATCCGCGATCATGCCGACAAAAAAAGGCGAGAAGATCGTTGCAATCGCCATAGCGCTGTAAGCAGCTCCGACCTGGCCACCCGTGGCATGTAAAACTTTATCCAGGTAAGTGCCCATAGTGACATACCAGGCACCCCAGATAAAGAATTCAAGGAAAAACAAGGCGGAGAGGCTGACCCGGGTAGTTGTTTTCATATTCATGCAGTTGAATTGCAGGACAAAAGGTACAACCGAAAATGCTATCTGGTAAAAAATTTCTTTCAGAGGCGTTTCCGGTAGCACTATCTTGCACCTGTTTATGAGAACCTTCGAAGATACTTACCGTCACAAGGGCCTGCGCAGGCAGCTGGTAGACGTGGTACGGAAGAAAGGCATTACGGATGAGCGGGTGCTGGAGGCCATCCTCCAGCTTCCGAGACATTTTTTCATGGATTCCGCATTCGACAAGATCGCATATGAGGACCGCGCCTTTCCCATAGGCGAAGGTCAGACGATCTCCCAACCTTATACGGTGGCCTACCAGAGCCAGCTTATGGAAGTGAAGCCTTTCGACAAGGTGCTGGAGATCGGCACGGGAAGCGCCTATCAGGCCTGTGTACTCGCCGAGATGGGCGCGCAGGTATATACCATCGAACGGCAGAAGAAGCTCTTCGACATCAACAAACAATTTCCCTTACTCCGGAAATATCCGGCGCTGAAGTTCTTCTATGGCGACGGTTTCGAAGGCCTGCCGACCTATGCTCCTTTCGACAAGGTGATCGTCACCGCCGCGGCGCCATTTATCCCACCGCGCCTGGTGGAGCAGCTGAAGCCCGGCGGCCGGATGGTCATCCCGGTAGGCGAAGGGCAGGTGCAGCGGATGCTGCGGCTGACACGTCAGGCCGAAGGCCCTGCCACGCAGGAGATCTTCGATAATTTTTCTTTTGTCCCGATGATAGAGGGGAAGCACAGCTGAGGCTCTCCCGGATGCCGGCCTAGAGGAACGCAACGATCCGGGCCATGGTCTCCGGGTCCTTGAGTATCTTCCGGTGTCCCAGCCCGCGGGTGAACAGGAAATGGATATGAGGATGGCCGTCCTGCTGAACCAGCCGCGCTTCTCCTATCGGCGTAACCCTATCCTCTTCGTCCTGCAGATAGAAGATACCGGCATGGACATTGTGCAGGGCCCTGCGAAGCGAATACCAGGCAAAATGATGGCCGCTGATCTCCAGGATATAGTCGTCGATGCCCCGGACGACCTCGGCAGACAGGTGGAGGAGCCCGGCGAAGGATTCGAGGGCTGTCGTCGTCTCTACAGCAGGCGCGACGAGCGCCACCCGGGTAGTTTCGCTGTGCTCGCAGGTCTCGAGGAATAAAGCGAGGGCGAGGCCGCCGATGGAATGGCCCAGATAGGAATCGAAGGGACCATACCGCTGTTCAATGGTCCGCAGGGTATCCACATAGGCCGGAAGGGTAAAACGACGGCCGCCCGACTGACCATGCGCCGGGGCGTCGAAGGCGATGACGGTATAGCCTTTTTCCAGCAGGGCGGCGATATATCCTTCGAAATAGAGACCAGCGGATTCCCAGCCATGGGCGATCAGCGCTTTTTTGGTCGGCGGCTCGTCGGGAAGCCAGCAACGGCCGCGTACGGTATGGCCCTCATAGCGAAACGAAAGCTTTTCCCCTTTGCCATAAAGCGCCGACCCTTTACCGGTAAGCCGTTGCTGCGGGGTGCTGAAAAGACGAAAGGCCTTCAGCGCGGCTTTGCGGACGGAAGAAAGGGCAAGGATGTTTATACGGGCGCGGGCATAGCGGAGTGAAATTTTTTGAGGTATCTTCATGGCCCTGTAAAATTACTAAATGAAAGTAGTAATCATCGGATCTGGAAATACGGCCACGGTAATGGGTGGAAGGATCGCATCGGCGGGACATACTATTCTGCAGGTGATGGCCAGGCGGGATGCGGCAGCCGCCGCGCTGGCCGGGGAATGGGGGTCCGCGTATACGACGCAGTGGGCGGGTATCCTCCGGACTGCGGACCTTTACATTTTTGCGCTCAGCGATACGGCCCTTACCGGAGTCGGCCCGGCCCTGCAGCTCCCGGAAAAGCTGGTCGTGCATACCTCGGGAGCGGTAGCCGCGGGGGTCCTCAAGTCCGTAAGCGACCGGTATGGGGTCCTCTATCCCCTGCAGAGCCTGCGGAAGGAGATGCGTCCGTTCCCGGAATTCCCCCTGCTGATCGACGCGGGTGATCCGGCGGACCTATCCCTCCTCGAAACCTTTGCCGGCAGCATCGCCCGGCAGGTCCAGCGTGCCGACGACAGCCAAAGGCTGAAGCTCCATACCGCCGCCGTCGTCGTCAACAATTTCAGCAACTACCTGTATACCCTCGCCGCCGACTTCTGCCGCCAGGAAGGCGTCGATTTTTCCCTGCTGCTTCCCCTGATCCTTGAAACGGCCCAGCGGCTGGAGCGCTACCCGCCGCAGGAAGCGCAGACGGGGCCGGCCATCCGGGGAGATGCGGGGACGATGGACAGACATTTGGATATCCTGAAGAACTACGACAATATAAAGGAGCTGTACGGCGTATTCAGCGCCCAGATCGAGGCGTATTATCACACCCGGTGAAATCCTGTAGTATAGTTGTATTTTTGCTCTCCTTGTAAAAAGACCACGGCCTAACGATGCTGCCAGGGACAATAAATTTGATCTGCAATGAGCGTATTGGAAAAATTCAAATCGATCCGGACTTTCGTATTCGACGTAGATGGGGTAATGACCGACGGGAGCGTGCAGGTATTCGACTCGGGCGAGCAGGTGCGCAGCATGAGCACCCGTGACGGCTATTCCCTGCAGCTGGCCATCAAAAAAGGCTACCGGGTGGTGGTCATTTCCGGCGGCAGCTCCGAGGGCGTCCGCCTGCGGCTGCAGTACCTGGGGATACGGGATATCTTCCTTAACATACACGATAAAGTAGATGTTCTCCGGCAGTATGCGCTCGAGCATCAGCTGGAGGGGAAAGATATGCTCTACATGGGAGACGATATCCCGGATCTTGCGCCGATGAACTACGTGGGGCTGGCCTGCGCGCCCAGCGACGCGGCGCCGGAGATCCGGCACATCGCCGCCTATATCTCTTCCTTCCCCGGCGGGCAGGGCTGCGTTCGGGACGTAGTGGAAAAAGTCCTCAAACTCAATGGTCACTGGGAGCTGGATCAATCCGTCGCCTCAAAATAATCATTCCCGTATGCTGCAATTGCCTGGAGCTTTCTTCCGCCTTATCCGATGGCCTAACCTGGTGTTCATCTTCCTCACCCAGGTACTTTTCTATTACCTGATCCTGCTGCCCGGGTTTGGGGGGCTGCCGGCGACCTCCTATCCCAACAAGCTGACCCTGCTGCTCTTCTGCCTCCTTTCCGCGTCCTCCGTGCTGATCGCGGCGGCGGGCTATATCATCAACGATTATTTCGATCTCAACATAGACCGGGTCAACAAGCCGGAGCGGCTGGTGGTCGACAAGATCATCAAGCGCCGGTGGACGATCCTCTGGCATTGGATCCTCTCCGGCATCGGGGTCCTGCTGGGTTTTTATGTGAGCTGGGCCCTGCGGAACCCCATAGTAGGTCTGGCCAATCTGGGCTGCGTCTTCCTGCTATGGTTCTACAGCACCACCTTTAAACGGAAGCTGCTGATAGGAAATATCATCATTTCGCTGCTGACGGCCTGGGTGATCCTCGTGCTGTGGGTCGCCGAGGTGAGGGTCAGGGCCGACGAACCATACCGGGAGATCATCGCCCGGCTCTTCAAATTTGCGATCGTCTATAGCGGCTTCGCCTTTATCCTCTCGCTGATCAGAGAGGTGGTGAAAGACATCGAGGATATGGCTGGAGATGAGAAATATGGCTGCAGGACCATGGCGATCGTCTGGGGCGTGAACGTGGCCAAGGTCTTCGCCGGCACCTGGCTGGCGGTGCTGACGGGCGCGCTTATCATCCTGCAGTTCTACGTGCTGCAGAAAGCCTGGTGGCCGCTGATCCTGTATGGCGTCGTCCTGCTGGACCTGCCGCTGGTCTGGATCCTGCGCAAGCTCTACCAGGCACAGACGAAGCGGCAATATCATGTGCTGAGCAATGTCATTAAAGGAGTGATGCTGGCCGGCATCCTGAGCATGCTCCTCTTAAAACTCTTTTAAATAAATGGAGAAGATAGTATTGGCGTCGGGCTCGCCCCGGCGCAAGCAATTGCTGGAATGGGCGGAAGTGGACTTCCAGGTGCTCGTGAAAGAGACGCCGGAAACCTATCCGCCCGGCATGGCGGTGACGGACGTCCCCGTGCACATCGCGCGTAATAAAGCCCTGGCCGTGCAGCCGTCCGTCGACACGGCGCGGATCATCGTCGCTGCGGATACGGTGGTGGTGCTGGGCGAGGAGATCATCGGCAAGCCGCGTGACCGCGACGACGCTGTGGGCATCCTGTCCAGGCTGGCCGGCCGTCGGCATGAGGTGATCACGGGCGTGGTGCTGCTCAAGGGTGGGGAAGAGCAGGCTTTCGCCGACCGGACCGCCGTATGGTTCTATGACCTCAGCCAGGGAGAGATCGAGGCCTATGTGGACCGCTACCGGCCCTATGACAAAGCCGGGGCTTATGCCATTCAGGAGTGGATCGGCGTGGTCGGCATCCAAAAGATCGAAGGAGATTTCTATAATGTCATGGGCCTGCCCGTGAGCAGGGTAGTGCGCGCGTTGCGTAAGTGGGGGGCCGCCTAAAGTTCAGTTGGCCGGCTGCTCCCTGTTTATTAATTTGCCGGCGGAGGAGAACGGTATATGCGGGAAGATCTATTGCACTTCATCTGGCGCTTTCGCTATTTCAATCAACAACAACTTTTTACCGGATCTGGGGAGGCCTTACAGATCCTTTCCCCGGGTGAATACAACCAGGACCAGGGGCCCGATTTCCGGAATGCCCGGGTGCGCATCGGCGACCGCCTTTGTGTGGGGCCGGTAGAGCTGCATGTCCTGGCCTCTGACTGGGTGAGGCATGCGCATGACGGGGATATCCATTACCGGGATACCATCCTGCATGTGGTGTGGACCAACGACTGGCGGCCGGGCGAGGGGAGGCCTGTCACGCCGGGTGGCATTCCCATCCTCACTCTGCAGCATCTGGTGCCTAAGCTGCTGCTCAGCCGTTATGAGCGCTGGATGAAAAGCCCGGCGTTCGTACCCTGCGAGCGGCAGCTGCCACAGGTGGACGCGGAGACCCGGCGGGCCTGGCTGCAGGAGCTGGTCCTGCGCCGGCTGCAGCGGCGG
>JAMFRX010000399.1 GCA_026224995.1 Puia dinghuensis | reverse complement strand
CTGCCAGAGCGTAGCCCCATTTGCCAGGAACCGGTTGGTCGCCTGCTGAAGCCAGCTTTGCGTCGGCAGGTCCGAAGCCGTCACATGGGCGATCAGAGAAGTACGGTTGTAAGCGCTCCGGTGTGCGACATACGTGTTGATCAAGGCAATGCCGAAAGAGCCGCCCATCTGCCGCATCATATTGTTCAACGCCGCCCCCTGTGGGATGTCCCTGGGCGCCAGCTCCGAAACGGCCAGCGCCGTCAGCGGCACGATCAACAACGAAGCCCCAAGCCCACGCAAGATCAGCGGACCGATAAAGTTAGCCGTGCCCGACTCCAGGTTGGAACGGCTCATCAGGAAGTTGAAGGCCGCCGTCAGGACAAAGCCCGCGATGACCATATATTGCGGCCGCACCCCCTTTTGCATGAGCTTGCCCAGGAACGGCGAGATCAAGGCCGCCAGCAAGGTGCCTGGCAATAGCATCGTCCCTGTTTGAAAGGCGGAATAGCCAATGATCCGTTGCGCAAAGAGCGGGAAGACAAATACGGCGCTAAAGAGTCCGAACCCCAACACAAAGGTCATGATCGCGGACAAAGAAAGCGTAGCGCTTCGCAACACCCGCAGGTTCACCACAGGGAAGGGTATCCGCAGCTCCCACCAGACGAAGAGCGTGAGACACAATGCCGACATGCCCGTCAGCACGGCGATATAGGTCGCCGCAAACCAATCGTCGGTCTGGCCCCGCTCCAGCACTATCTGCAAGGCGCCTACCCCGATGCTCAGCAGCCCGATCCCCGTCCAGTCGATGGGCTTGCCATCCCGCGATCGCTGCGTAGGCCGCAGAAAACGTGCGCAAAGGAGCGCCGCCAGCAGCCCAATGGGGATATTGACGAAGAAGATCCACGGCCAGCTGAAATTGTCTACGATATAGCCGCCCATCACCGGACCGATGCTCGGCCCGATGATCACCCCCAGACTGAAGATCCCGCTGGCTACGGCCCTGTCCTTCGGCGGAAAGGTCTCGAACAAAATTGCCTGGGATGTGGACAAGAGCGCGCCACCCCCAAGCCCCTGGAGGAACCGGAATCCCACCAGCTCCCAGAGATTGTGTGATAGCCCGCAAAGCGCCGAAGCCGCCGTAAAGATGATGATGGACCCTATATAGTATTGCTTCCGGCCGATCTTCTCGGCCAAAAAGCTGGTCATGGGTATGATGATGACATTGGCGATGGCATAGGAGGTGATCACCCAGGCCGTATCTTCCAGCGACTCGGCGAGATTGCCGCTCATGGTGTTGATGGATACGTTCACAATGGTCGTATCGATCAGCTCTATAATAGCAGAGATGATGACCGTGATGGTAATGATCCATTTTCTGAAACCTGTTTCCATGATCGCAAAACTCCAGGTTTCCAGCGAGCATAAATGGTCATAACAGTCATAAAAAGTGTCGAATCCGTCGCTCGGTCTGGAATTTCTTGGGCTTCACATGGAACTCGCGCTCGAAGAGGCGCGAAAAATGACCGATATTGGTAAACCCTAGTTCATAGCCCACTTCTTTTACCGTCCGGGTGTTCTCCGCCAACAGCTGTCTCGCCTTATCCAAACGGGCTTGCTGAAAATACTGGTAGACGCTCATCCCGAATATCTCCCGGAACGATTGCTTCAGCTGCGACTCGCTCAGCAGCACCCGGGCTGCCAGCCCCGGGATGGTAGGCGGTTCGCTCAGGTCGGCTACCAGCAAAGCCTTCGCCTGGAAGACGCGGGAGATATGCACAGGGTCCGAGGTCTTACACGACGCCCCCGTCCGCTTGTTCAGCTCCTCCAGCAGCAGGTAGATCAGCTCCATCGTCCGGGCCCGATAGAAAAGCTGCTCCAGCGCCTTGGCCGCCGGCGCCAGCTTCAGCTCCTTTACGACCGCCCGCATGGCCGGAGTTAAAGGCTCATGGAGGAATAGGGCCTGGCCCTCCTGTAGCAGCTCACTGAGACATTGCCGATCGGTAGTCCCCAGCATCGACTCCAGCTTTTGCCGGGTGATCCGGACACAGACGACATTGCGTTCGGTATGTGCAGGGATCAACAGCGTCAGGTCGACGCCCCCCGTATAGATGTTCACGCCTTCCTGGTCATACGTCACTTCGTCATCGCGGATCCAGGCCTTCTGCGGAACCTGGAGGTCATAGAAAGCAAAACTGATATGATCTGTCGCATCGCCCTGCCACTCCTTCTTTATTTCCAACGCCGACCTCAGCTTGCAGAAATGAAAGTTGACGTGGAAACCAGCCTCGATCTCCAAAGCCGTAAGCCTGCCCTCGCCGATAGATGCAGGTACCTCGAATTGCCGGAAACCATGCACGAAGCCCAGAGCTTCTTCCAGTGCCGGCAACGAGGGGTCCTGCCCGTCGCTTTTTATCGTATAGCGAATTCTCATAATGTTCGATAACAAATAGCCTGGAAAATGGTTAAAAAAATTACTTACGCACCTTCATTTCGATCCGCCGGTCAGGGATGAACCACATGACCGCAACCACCACATAAAGACCTAGCGCAAGCCTTGGGTCCACAAACGCCAGCCCGATGGCGAGGGCATAGATGACAGTGGAAAGATTGCCTTTCCAGTCCCTGCCCAACGCGATAGCGAGCGGCGAGTCCGCCCCCGCCTCCTTTATCAGCAGCCGGCAAAGGATCACATAAGCCAGGCCATTCATGATCAGCACGATGCCATAGAGGATCACCGGCCACTGTGCAAAATGGTTCTCGCCCATCCAGGCCGTGGCAAAAGGCATCAGCGACAGCCAAAACAACAAATGCAGATTAGCCCAGAGGATGCCGCCATTGATGTGTTCCGCCGCATAGAGCATATGATGGTGGTTGTTCCAGTAGATACCCACATTCACGAAACTGAGAATATAACATAGCAACACCGGCAGCATCGGCACAAGGTCCCGCATGGTATCGCCATGCGGCACATGCAGCTCCAGGACCATGATGGTGATGATGATCGCGATCACTCCGTCGCTGAAAGCTTCGAGCCTACCTTTTTTCATATAGCGAATATACTGATTAGCATGAAACCGTACTTCTAAGGCCGGATCAGCTTGTACTCTACCCTTCTGTTCAGCTCCCTGCCTGCCGGATTGTCCTTGCCATCGATGGTATCAGGCGCCACCGGACAGCATTTCCCGAAGCTCTTGCCGCTCAGCTGCCGCTTGTCTATCCCCTTGTTCCTTAGATACTGCATACAGACATTCACCCGCTCCTGGCCCAGCTTAAGGTTATATGCTTCACCACCGATGCCGTCCGTATAGCCTTCCACCTGCAGGACCGTTGCGGGCTCATGCTTCAGCACTTCCGCCAATGAATCCAGCACCACCCGTGCCGCCACCGGCAGCATCGACCGCTTGTACGGGAAATTGCCGATCACCGAAGAATGCACGACCACGGCTACAGGCGGCGGTATCCGCGCCAGCAAAAGGTCCCCGGTGTTCAGCGAGTCTACACCCGTCTCCATCGCGACGACCCAGCTGCCGCCTCCCGGCATATAGCCCGCCTTGTCTGCTGTCAGCCCAAACCGCGAGACATTGTGCGTCACGAACCGGTACTGTCCCAGGCTGTCCGTAGAGCCGCCGGCCAATAATTTGTCCGGATGCCGCGCGTCTTTCAACACCAGCTGCACGCCGCCCAGGGGTCTGAGCGTAGCCGAATCCACTACCCTTCCACGGATGGTCTGGCTATTCTTCTGCTGCACCGCATACAGGGCCAAACAGCAGTTGGTCTCGCGATCGGAGCTCATCCAGCCGGTATTCCAGCAGTTGTCCTGGTCGGTGCTCACATAGTAGAGATCGTCCTTTGAGGAGTTGATAGGCATGCCTGGATTTACCGGCACCGTCCAACCGGAGAGATCGAAGTTCCCTTTGGAATAATAAATATCGAATCCACCCATGCCGACACGTCCATTGCTGGCAAATACCAGGGTCCGGCTGTTCGGATGGTAATATGGCGCTTCTTCATCCCCGGGCGTATTGATCTTGTCGCCAAGATTGGTCACGGTCACTACCTGCAAGCCAGTGTCCACCCGGGCAGTCCAGAGATCATAGCCACCGGAGCCGCCAGGCCGGTCGGAGGCAAACAGCAGGAACCTGCCATCTGTCGTAAGAAAAGGCTGCGTACTGTTGTACCCCGGAACATTCACGGCAGCATCGAAAGGCAGGGCCGCCGTCCAGCCGGTATCGCTCTCATGGCTGACCCAGATAGCCGAATGCGTAACGCCTTCTTTTTTGGTCCAGCGCGTATACAGCATCGTCTTCCCGTCGGGGGAGAAACACGCCAGTCCATTGTGCAGCCCACCGCTGTCGCCCCTGTTCATCATCCGCGAGCCGGCCAGCAGGCTACTGTCGCTGCCCGTCGCTACCGCTTCATAAAGATCATTTCGATAAACGGCTTTGACCGCCTGCGTCTTGCCCGTCACCAGCCCCTTGCCAGCCGACGGGCCCTTGCCTGTCCCCGGTATTACCTGCTCCCTGGCGGCATGGATTCCCGTAAACACCACCGTATCCCCCCTCACCGTCGCGGCATAGGCCGAGGTCAACGCATTCCCACCCGACTGACGCATCAAACGATACGCACTGTCACGGTGAAGTCCCTGCTGTGCCTGGATAAATCGCAGGCCGGCAAGCTCCCTGTCGGCATCGATGAGCACAGGCCCCATATCGTTGTATTCTTTTTCGAATTGTGTGATCGCCTCTATCGCCTCCGCATAGCGGCCATTGGCGCGCAAGACCACTCCATACCAATACCGCGCTTCCGGATATGCCCGCTGTGAAAAGCCACAAGCCTTCTTGTAATAGGGCTCGGACCGCAGGTAATCATGCTCGCGGCGATAACATTCCGCGAGATCGTAAACGGCTTCCTGCCGTGGATCGCGGTTGTTCTTTCCCCTGACCTTCTTCACCACCGATAAGGGCTGCCCATGCGCCCGGGATGTCTTGCCGACGGCCAGGAAGCGCTCGAAGTATTGCGCGGCATCTTCATAGTCGCCCGCGGCAAACAGCTTCTCCCCCTGGCGGAAAACACCGGGATCATTGGATTGCGCCCGCAGCATCGCATGTAAGGAAAAGAAAAGGGAAAAAAATAATAAATATCGCATGGGTAGTTCATTAAAATCTTGGACAATAGAAAGGCTTGGTCTTCACGCCGCGTTTCCCGAAGCCAACATAGCTAAGGGATACTTCCATGCTCCCGGTATGGGTATCCGCAGTATTGAGCTGCGATATGGTCACGTCATAGCTGATCCCGATCGTCAGGCCCTTGTAGTAAAATCCGGCAAAGGGTATCGCGGCATCGCCCAGCCGCAGATTAGTGCCGAACAGCAAATCCGTGGACTCTCCCGCATAGAGCTGCACATAGGCGCCGACCATCTTCTCGCTGAATCCGCCCTGCCGCATATAGATAGCGCTCGGCACGATGCTGACTCCATCGGAGACTACGATACGCGCGCCTGCTTGCCCCGAATAACGCACCGGGAGCCGCTCCCCGGCATCGCCATAGAGAAAAGGGCTGGCAGGACTGTTGATATGAAAGGCCGAGACGCCGCCGAAGAAGCTGACTTTTTTGTCGGGAACGGCGTCGTAGTACGCTACCCCTACACCGGCATCGAAGGAGAGCACGCTCGTGTTGCTGAAGACCTCTCCGCTGTTAACGCTGCCTTCATAACCTACGCCCGACACCCACTGATCGCCGAATTGTATCTTCATCGGATCGAAACGCCGGTTCAGGAAGCCGCCCTGCAAGGCCAGCACGAGATAATGGTCGGCATTGGGACCGAACCGCACTCCGGTATAAGCATAGCTGAGATACGCATTGGTAAAGCTGTAAGCCTGATCGTTCGAAGCCTCGTTGAAGATATTAAGCCCGAAATTGCTGTTCTTATCCGTGACGGCTTCGGCCGACACCCCCTTGGTCTGAAGGGTGTTGCCATACTGGCTGCGGAAGATGGCCGACGCGCGGTAATCCCCTTCGATGGCGCCCGTCAACGCCGGGTTCACCATCATCGGCTGGTTGTAATATTGGGAAAAATGCGGGTCTACCTGGGCCTCACATACTCCATGCAGCAGGCCCATGATGGCCACCAGCTTTATAAACCAAAATAGCAAATTGTTCTTCATAACATCGGATTTATTATAACACTGACCAACCTCTTCCGGTAATTACCGGATAAGGCTGACCGTTCCTTTTCTCGTAATCGTATGACCGTCTGTGAAGACGACCTTCACCACATATACATAAGGCCCCGTTGGCGCCAGCTTGCCGCCAATATAGCCGTCCCAGCCGCCCTGCGGGTCCTTCGACTCATAGACGGGCGTCCCCCATTGACTGAATACCTTTACTTCCAGGTTCCGGATCGATGATCCATAGATCCGCCACACGTCGTTCTTACCGTCGTTGTTTGGCGTAAACCCATTGGGGATAAAGAAGTCTTTGGTATTCACGTCGACCTTCACTACATAAACCGCCGTATCGAGGCAGCCCTGGCTGCTGAGCGCGATGACGCTAAATAGGGTGGCCGTATCATGCACGACAATGGTCTGACTAAGCGCGGTCTGATCGGTGAACGCCACTTCCGGCAGCCAGGAGACGACCTGATACCCGAAGTTCGCGCTGCTCGTGAGCGTCACCGTATTGCCTGAAAGAACAGGCTCGGGCGTAGCGGCCAGGGCCACGGCAAACGGCCGCACCTGCACGTTGAGGACCGCCGTATCGGCACAGCCCACTGCATTCGTCGCCACTGCCGTATAGTCGCCCGAGATCATCGGCGTGACTACCACACTGGCGCCGCTGCCGATATTCAGCCATTCGATGCTGCTGCCCGGCGATACAGCCGTCAACGTATCCAGGCTGCCCTTACAAACATCTGTATTGCCGCTCAGGCTCATGGTAGGCGGCGTATTCACCGTCACATTCACCGGCAGAACGGAGCTCATGCATCCCGTGGACATATTCGTACCACGGATATAGTAGACCCCGCTCCCCGCCATCGCATCGGGATGGTTGACGAAAGTCGTAGCACCTGCATCCATATAGTAAGCATAGGTAAGCCCCCCATCGCTGCCGGCCGTGACGCTGCCCACGGTCAGATCGACGGTAGTCGGCGAACATGCCGCTGCCGGGTTATGCAGATCGAGCTGCGGATTGCGGAGGGTTAACGTCGTAGTAGTCGTATTGCTGCAGCTGCCGTCACTGAAGGCATAGCTCACCGTATAGACACCTGGCATGCTCGCTGCCAGATCGATGGCGCCAGTAGTACTGTTGATCGCCAAACCGGTCGTCGAGCTGAATAGCCCTCCACCTACACCCGTGAGGCTTACCACTGCCGTCCCCACCGTACAGTAAGGACTGGCAGTATACGCGATGGTCGCCGACGGCAAGGCACGGATCGTGATAGCGGCGGTTGTCGTATTGTTACACGTGCCATTGGAAAAACTATACGTCACTGTATAGGTGCCGGCCGTACTAGCCACCAGATCGACAGCACCTGTAGTGCTATTGATGACCATCCCGGTCGTAGAGCTAAAGTTTCCACCCGTCACACCCGTCTGGCTTACGCTCGCTGTACCGACAGCACAATACGGACTGCCCGCAAAGTTGATGGCCGCTACCGGTAAGGCATTGATGGTGATCGTCGTTGTCGTCGTATTGCTACAGGTGCCATTGCTGAACGCATAAGTCACCGTATACATCCCCGGCGTACTGGCCACCAGGTCGACTGAACCGGTGGCGCTGTTGATGGCCAGCCCGGTCGTCGAACTATACGTCCCACCCGTCACGCCCGTCTGGATCACACTGGCCGTGCCAACAGCACAATAAGGACTTCCCGTATAGCCGATAGCCGCCACCGGCAATGGATTTATTTTGATGGTCGTCGTAGTCGCATTGCTGCAGGTCCCGTTCGTAAAAGTATACGTCACGGTATAAGTGCCCGCCGTGCTGGCCACCAGATCTACAGCGCCTGTAGCCGCATTCAGCACCAGCCCGGCCGTAGAACTATAGACCCCACCGGTGACACCCGTTTGGGTCACACTAGCCGTACCAACAGCACAATAAGGACTGCCTGTATAGCTGATAGCTGCCACCGGCAACGGATTGATCGTCACCGTAACGGGCGCCACCGCCGAACAGCCCGTAGGCGCCGTCGCCTTGATATAGTCGGTTCCCGAAACAGCCACGGCATTCGGTGCAGCTAAGACCAACGTCGCAGCCGCATCCTTCCAGTATGTCAACCCACCACCATAAGTAGTGCTGCCGGCCGTCACAGCCGCTACCGTAATATCCACCGTACCTGGCGTACACACAGCCGCGGGATTGGTGATCACCAGCACCGGCAACGGATTGATGGTAACGACCACTGGCTTGATGTCCAGGCATACCGCGGAGGTCGCTACCCGGATATAATAAGTCCCGGAGGCGGCCACCGCATTTGGACTTCCCAACACCACCGTCGCCGCCGCATCCTTCCAATAGGTGAGCGTGCCGCCATAAGTGCTGCTGCCTGCAGTGACAGCCGCCGCCGTAATGTCTACCATACCCGGCGCACAGACGGCCGCGGGATTGGTGATCACAAGCGAAGGCTGCTGGTTGACGGTCAACCCCGCCGAAGCAGAATTCACCGGACAGCTGCCGGCCGTGATCACGCACCGGTACTGGTTGTTGTTCATGGCTACCCCGATACCTGATAATACCAGCGTCGCCGTATTCACGCCACTATAGATGCCTCCATTTGTAAGATTATTAAACGCTCCGGCACCCACCTTCTCCTGCCACTGATAGACCAGCCCGCTGCCCGATGCGGTCACGCTAAAATTCACCGGGCTGCCCGTACAGGAGCTCACCGGCTGCGGCTGCGCCGTGATAAGGGCCACAGGGTTTACGGTCAACACCGCTGAATTGCTCGTCTGTATAGCCGGAGCACAGTTCCCGGAAACGATACACTGATATTGATAGCCATTGAAGCCATACACCGGCGCCAGCACCGTTAAAGTAGCGCTGGCCACCCCGCCGTACTGCGCCCCATTGCTGATAGTTGTAAAGCCCGATCCCGTATTCACCTGCCACTGATAGCTCAGGCCCGTCCCCGTAGCGGCGACGCTGAAGCTGGCATTGGTGCCGGCACAGACCGTCGTAGGCACAGGCTGGGTCGTGATGGCCGTAGGCGGATTGATGGTAATGGTGATGGCAATGCTGTTGTTCGCGGCACAAACGCCATCGCCTACCGTCCGGATATAGCTGGTCGTCTGCGAGACCGTTCCAGGCGAATAGTTGCTGGATACAGCGCCGGAGATAGTAGCATACCCGCTGCCCGTATTGGCCTGCCATTGATACGTATAAGCGCCGTCACCGCCGGCAGGCGTAGTCACCGTAAAAGGAACCGGCGTTCCTGCACAGAGGTTCTGGCTGGAGCTGACGTTATTATTGGCTATCGGCGGATTGACGGTCAGCGTGGTGG
>JAMFRX010000398.1 GCA_026224995.1 Puia dinghuensis | reverse complement strand
TACCGGCTGGACCCAGAGACGGGACGGAAAACACCCCTCCCCCTCGCCGGCTGGAGAGCTGGAGGCGAACGCCCTTTACTGTTCTGGGACAATGGAATGGGAGCCCCCATCTTAGTGAGCGGCCCCAATGTCTGGACGCTGGGCTATACCGGGTCGGCCCTCGTGGCCCGGCTTATCTGCACCGACCTGCCGGTAGATAACATCGTGGTTTATATGAAATACGACAGCAGCAGCGGGTTGCTGTTCGCCGGCACCCAATCCAAAGGCCTCATCGTGATCCGGAACAACCAGGTGAAGCCAGTGAGGAAGGCCATCGTGACTCCGGGCCAGCCGACGGCCTATTACAGCCAGGTGGCGCTTTCCGACGGCAGCATCCTCACCAACACAGGACAAGTCCTGGCTGAAAAAGAGCGGGCGACTACCCTTCCGCCCATCCTTACGCCCTTCAATAATTTCGTGCTCCTGGAACCCGATAGCACCCTGTGGTATAGCCGGGAAGACACGATCTATTCCTATTCGTTCCGGCTGCACGGCGGTTCGGTGATCCACCCTGGGTCCGGCTCCATTACCGATGGTTTTGCGCGGTCGGAAGGAGACCTGTATGTCGCCAATGCCATCGGCGTAGGCCTGCTCCGGGGACAAGCCATTGACTATCAATACCGGTACCCCCAGGCCAATATCAACAGCAACGTTCCCTTCTCCATGCTGGAGATGAGCCCGGGCCTTCTGGCGATCGCCACCTGCGACGGGCTTTTCCGTTTCAACATCGTGAGCCACCGGCTGGATACGCTCCTGCGCATGCCCGGCATCTGCATACGCGCCTTATGGAAGTTCGAGGGCTATCTCTTCGTCGGCACCTATGGCAGGGGTATCTGGATCTATAAGGACGGAAAGATCCGGCCCATACCCCTGGATAAAAAAGGCTATCTTAATTATGCCCATTGCTTTATCCCCGATGACCTGGGCTATTGCTGGATCAGCACCAACAGGGGATTGTTCCGGGTCCCGCCACGGGAGATGGCGGAAGCCTTTGAAGGGGAGGCCCGGCATATCTCCTATCGCTATTATGGCCGGGAGGACGGGATGGACATGACCGAGCTCAATGGCGGATGCAGCCCCTGCGCCCTGAGACTTAACGATACTACCCTTAGCTTTCCTTCCATGGACGGCCTGGTTTGGGTAAACCCCGACCGGCCGATACCTGCCCTGCCGGAGGACTCGGTCTATATCGACGAATTCATGGCCGACAGCCAGCAGGTAAACTCCACCAGCCTCCTGAAGCCGGTACTGCCGGCCAATACCCGCAACCTGAGCTTCGACCTCGCTTTTCCGGCCTGGCTCAGTAAGGAAAACCTCAATATAGAGTACAAGCTGGAACCCTGGTCAGGCGATTGGGAATCCTTGGACCCTACACATGGCCCTGAATTGCATTTCAGCAACCTGCCCTATGGGGATTATCGTCTGCTGGTGCGTAAACCCGGCAGCTCCGGCAAGAAAGATCTCATCTTCACCGTCAGCAGCTTCTATATTCAGCCCCATTGGTACCAGGAGCCCTGGAGCTGGCTGCTTTGCCTCTGCATCCTCTCCGCCCTCGTAATAGCCATCGTGCGATGGCGAACCAGGCAGTTCCAGATCAGCCAGACTAACCTGGAAAGGCAGATCCTCGAGAAGACACGGCAGCTGCAGGTGAAGAACGAAGAGCTGGAAAAGACGGATCTGATCAAGACCCGCCTGATCTCGATCATCAGCCATGACCTGGTTACCCCTTTACGCTTCCTTCATCTTACGGGAAAGAACCTCATCGACAAAAAGACCGGCCTCACAGAAGGCCTGCAGCAGGAATTCATTACGGAGATGGCCACCACTGCTAAAGAGCTGGAACTGCTGTCTACGAATATCCTTAACTGGATAAAATACCAGAACGAGGACCGGCGGCTGGCCAAGGAAACCTTTAATCTCCATGAGCTCGTAACACAGGTCTTCGCCATTTTTGGCGCTCCGGCCCGACAAAAAGAGATCCGGCTCATCAATGGAGTTCAGGAAGAGCTGGCGCTCTACCAATACATCGAACCCGTGAAAATAGTCCTGTACAACCTGATCCTCAACGCTATCAATTTCACCAGCAGCGGCTATATCCGGGTCGGCAGCGAAACTACCAGGGAAGGCATCGCCCTGCTTATCCAGGATACGGGGGTTGGGATGACCCAGGAACAGATCAACAATATTATGGCCGATCACTTTATCATCTCCTCCGCCAATGTCGACAACCGGAAAGGTAATGGCCTGGGCTATCTCATCATCAAGGACCTCCTGAAGATCTTGCGGGGCAGCCTCAGCATCCGCAGCGGGAAAGAAAAAGGGACGACGGTAAAGGTGTCTATCCCCCTATAGCACGGGTCGCCCGTGCTATAGGGGGATAAAAAAAGCTGATCGAAAACGACCAGCCTCTGGGGGATTGCAACTTTGCGACGGCTGCTATACATTAAGTTAGGGGTTCCACTGAGGTGATATTTAATGTACAAAGTTTGTCTACCGATGGATTATCCATTGATAACCGTTGAGCTGTTAAGATATTGCTGCGTTGGATGATAAATGAAGAAGCAGCTCCCGTCCTTTACCATCCGGATGATCCTGCCGCTGACAGCTGCCGGGATCGCCGGACAGCCCAGCGAAGTGCCCAGGGCGCCAAAATCCTGCATGTATTTGTCGCTGACATAGGATGATCCATGGAGTACTATCTGTCTCTTGAAAGCCATATCGTTATAGCCAAGGTCCACGCCATTCAGCCGGAGAGAAAGCCCGTTACGGCCGATATAGGTCTTCTGCGTCACATAAAATCCCAGGCTGCTCTTGTAAGAGTTCTCGTCATTGGAGAAAGTAGTGGCATATTCGTCGCCGGAATTCTGCCCGTGAGCGACATAGGTTCGGAATAACAGCTTTTTATGCGCTACGTCAATGACATACATGCGTTTGGTACAGGAAGACTGACTGAAATCACAAATGGACAGGACGGATCTTTTACGTATCAGACCTCTTTTCAGGAGATTATGGTATCCGCGCCAGGCATATTCGAAGGCTTTCTGGTCCAATCCCTGCTCTTCAAGGTTCATGTGCGCATAGATCAGGGCAGCCTGGTCGATCACCATCCGCAGCTC
>JAMFRX010000053.1 GCA_026224995.1 Puia dinghuensis | reverse complement strand
GGGATGATGGCGGCGGAGATGGTGATGACGGCTGCAGCGGTCAGCCCTCTTCTACGGAATCCTACGATGATTATACCTGGGATAGCCAGGGGAATGTATATGCGGATCAAACTACTACGGCTGTGGACGCCTGCGGAAATTCGACAAGCAGCGACGATGGACAGGTGCTGATGGCCGGGCCAACGGATACGTTGACGCAGATCGTCAACGCGCTCAACAGCGGTACGAGTATGAATGACGCCACTCCGGAATATACACTTGCTGACCAATGGACGGACGGCTCAGGTAATCAATACCAGGTAAATATCCCGAAGATAGATTTCTTCTCAACCACGCTGTTCTTTAGCTACTGTACCTGGTCAGCCTTTTTCACCGATACCGCGGTCTTGGTCGGCTCCACATGGAAATTCACTAGCCAGAACAGCGTGAAATACAACTCATCCCGACGAACGCAGGGCTCCCTGATCAATATCCTTTCGGATAATGTGACCAATATCGCCTCACCCTTCGTCCAGACCGATCTTCTGCATTGCAATATCACTATGTCCTACGATGTTGAGATCTACTACACTATTCTCGGCGCCGGGTCAACTCCATACGCAAATTATCAGGCCAATGTCCAGGATGTCTTGTTGCCGACTAAGAACAACTAATTTTCATAAATTCGTCTTATGAAAACCGTTGTCCTTTCCTTTCTCCTATCCTTCCTGCTCTGCGCCATGAGCTCTCCCGGGGGTTCATGGCGCAGGGATAAGGAGATTCGATGCTATAGTATCCGTATGGAACATCCATCCGCTGGCAACCAGGTATTAATGTACCCCGACCATAATATGGTCTGCTATTCCGGCGATCTGATCCTCTACCTGCTTTTGAGCCATTATGATTCGCTCGTGAATCACAAACCACATAGTTCCGGCATCTGGCATTTCTATTTGGTCTACCGTAAAGGGCATCCCACCGGGCTTCTTTATGATCTGGACAATGGCACTTTTCGCAGCCATGTGGCCGTAGACACGGCCCTCCGCACGTCCTGGTTCAGTAAATTTGACGCCTATAACCTTTTGCAAAACAAGCATGCCCTCGTGTCGGGATCAGGTAACGAAAAAGGGAATTTTACCGAGACCTACAAGCTTTATCCGGATAGTATTGGCGTGCATATGATCTTTCACTTTACAAACCGCTATCGGGATGTGCCGTTTACACTATCCCGTGAGCTGGACAGCATCAAGCAAGCAAAGCTGTACTCTGTAGAGCTCTTCTTGCCCCTGCCTGGTGCCGTCGATTCCGCCACGGCTTCCAGGATTCCGGCTATAACGTACGAGCTGGCGGAGGTAGATTCCGTCGACAAGGTGCGGCCGTATTTCGAACGCTTTGCCAGGGATGCCGCCAAATAGCCCTATCGCGTACGCGCCGTATCCGTTACGGCCGCGGACGAACTTGCCGGGATGGTATCCATCGACGACCTGGCCGTCGTAATCGTATCTGCAGTCGTCGAGAAGGCCATCGGATGATCCTTGCGATATTGATAGAAGAATAAGCCCGCAACGATGACGATAATAAGCACAATCGCCACGTATAAAGCCGTATGACGCGAACGCCGGACGGTAGATGTTTCCCAGGGATAGCGCGGAATGCCCAGTGCATGCCTCACTTCCAACCCTACAGGCGTAGCAGGCCGGATGCTGTCCGCATGCGTTTGGATCCATACCGACAGCCCGCCTGCATCGGCACGGTATTGATTAAGATGCCGCCCGATGGCGTCCAGCGAGGCGAAGGTGACGATACCCGTGATAAAAGTTGCGCTGGGCAGGCTTATCCCGGAATACCTGCTGATCTCCATGACCACAGGATCAAACCTTTCCAGCAGCAAGGCGTGGGCATATTCGGTTCCCTTGTTCAGCAAAACGCTGCCGGGGAGAAGACCGCCAGCACTGGTGCTCAGCTCGTGCAATTCTCCGAAGAGATCGCCTGCGGCAGCCTGCCGGGAAAGCTCGCCGATCCTTGCCGTAGGTTCCGGAAAGTGCGACTTGTGCAGGACATCTATCAGGATCATGGGAATGGCGCCGTGGACGGCCTTCTGAACATTGCTTTCCGTTTCCCCTAATAAGGTGGATATCTTGGTAAGGGCGTCTGGCGTAAAAGCGGAACGTACGGAATCTATTAAGGTTGCTGACATGATGATTGTTTCTGTTGAATGGGTCAATTACAATGCCATGCCGAATTCAGGCCTGTTGAGGTGAAAAATCCTCAGCCAGGCCGTGAAAAAGTCAGCCCCGCCGTTTCTTTTCGCCAAAACGCGTTACAACGGGTGGAACGCCGCCCGATTTTACTGGCTTCGGAATTGTTCTTTCTGGGTTCGATGTCCCTTTTACAGGGTTAGAAGCCGCTCTCTCTGGTTTCGAGATCCCTCTTCCTGGTTGCGAGGACGCAAATAGCCTGGGGATCCTAAAAGCCACTTTTACAAGAAACTTCATCGCCTTCCAGGTCCCGCGGGCTACCACGCCCAGGGCACGGTTTGCGTGGGGGATCAATTGTTCGGTTGAACGATCCATATCTTTGTTCATTCTAATGTCTATTCAAATATTATTCCATGCGTAGAAGCCTTCCATAACGCAGGATGTCTCATCTTTGCAGCAATGGAAAAGAAAGGCTTGACACGTCCCCAGCTGGCGACCATGACCATTGCGGCTGGTATTTGCGTGGCGAATATCTATTACAATCAACCCCTGCTCAAGGATATGGCCCGTGACCTGCATGTTGACGAACGCAGCATCGGCCTCATTCCGGTGCTGACCCAGACAGGCTACGCGCTGGGGCTGTTCTTCCTCACACCTCTTGGCGACAAGATGCGGCGTAAGAAGCTGATCCTTTATCTGCTGGGGCTGCTGATCCTCGCATTGACGGGCATGTCGCTTGTGCCTGGACTGGCGTTGATCTACCTCATGTGCCTGCTGACGGGTGCGACCTCGGTGATCGCCCAGGTGATCCTGCCGATGGCGGCAGGCATGGACCCGGAGAACAAGGGCAGAAATGTAGGCATCATCTTCACGGGTATCCTTACCGGCATCCTGGCGGCCCGGGTGTTCAGCGGCTATATAGCCACCTGGCTTAACTGGCGCTGGGTCTATGGCCTGTCCGCCATCATGGTGCTGATAGCAGGCATCTTCCTCCAAAAAGTGCTGCCGGATGTTCCCCGGACCTTTGAGGGCAGCTACGCAAAGCTGCTGAGCTCTACCCTCCAGCAGGTCAAACGGTTTCCCCTGCTCCGGCGGACGGCAGTTCTTGGGGCCCTGGTCTTCGGCGTCTTCTGCTCTTTCTGGACGACGCTGACCTTCCACCTGAGCGGGCCGCCCTTTCACTATCCGACGGACATCATCGGCCTCTTCGGCCTGCTGGCTATCGGTGGCGCCCTGCTGGCGCCGGTATTCGGGAAGTTAGCCGACAAACGCCATCCCGCAAGGGCGCAGGTGATGACCATCGGGCTCATCATCACGGCGGTGCTGCTGTTAATGTGGTGGCCAGATAGCCTGGCTTCCACCTTCGTCGCGGTGATCCTGCTGGATATCGGGGTGCAGGCTACGCAGGTCACCAATGTCGCCACGATCTACACCCTGGATGCGGCTGCCCATAGCCGTATCAACACGGTATATATGACCACTTATTTTTTAGGGGGAAGCATCGGTACATTCGCGGGAGTGCAATGCTGGCATGCCGGCGGCTGGCAGACGGTGACCTGGCAAATGCTGTTTGGCGTGGTCGCGCTGGGACTGGCTCTTGCCCAGCTTAGACGGGCCAGGGCCATTCTCGTCCTCTTGCTCCTTTGCCTGCCAGGCGCCGCGCTTTTTTCGCAGGAACCTACCCGCGTTTTCGAGCTGACGCCGCCGAAAAGCCAGCCGCAGAAGGTCCCCTACAAGCTGATCGCCTTCCTGGATTCCCGGCGGGACACCTCCGCTATCGGCCACTATACTGTGGAGGGGGACACGAAGACGACGAAGCTGACCCTTAAGATGCCGGTGCAGCCGCAGCTGGAGGCGATCCTCAATGCCTATGCCGATGCATCTTCCGGCTATGGCGCGGTCCTGTTCCAGCTGAAAAGGTTCTCTTTCGCCGAAACCCAAAAGACAACCTATTGCTATCTTTCCGCTACCCTTTATGCCCTCAAAGACAACGGCTATGTCCCCCTGAGTGGTATCGATACGACCCTGGTGATCGCCGGAGCGGCGGATCTTTATCCGGTGCTTGGGAAGGCGGCCAACGACGCAATAGATAATCTGATCGCAAAAGCTATCCTGTCGACGCCGGCCGATTCGGTTGTATACAGCTACAATGACGTGCAGTATATCGACAGTGTAAAAAAGCGGCGGATAAAAGTGTACAATACCACCACCTATGCCGAAGGTTTTTATAGCACTTTCGCCGCCTTCAGGAACCAGACCCCCGACCTGCAGGGCGAGGTGAAGACCAGGGGCGACGGCAGCATGGCCGTCACGCTCCATAGTCCGGGTTGGACGGAGGCCAGGGGAAAGATCCATATTTTCGCGCTTGTAAGCAAAGGCATTCCTTATATCGTCACCCATTTTGGTTATTACCCGCTGGAGAAACAGGGCGACGATTTCTATTTCACCGGGCGTTTGAACGTCGACGGGGTTCAGCCAAACTCACTCGGCATCTTCGGCGGCGGCAGCACAGCAGACCGGTCCCACTACCGCGTGCTCATCGATTATACCAATGGCGAATTCATCCATTTGAAGGTGCTGGACGACCATCCCTGATTAGCCGACCCCCGTCCTTCGGCCGTCCATAGCCGATAGATCATAGTTTGTATTGCGTGGTCGCCGGATGAAAATGGCTCCAGGAGTGCCAGAATTCCTGGTAGCTCTGGACACCTTGTAACCGCTGGTCCTTTAAGGGCCCGCTGATGCAAAGCCCATCCAGATTCCAGCGGGAGCCGGTATTGCTGTCCACCAGAAGAGGCTCGCCGGGAACTCTTTGGAACTGGAGCGTCTGTCCCTGTACCTGCCTGCTCCAGGTGTGATAAGAAGTAGAGTCGTCGTCCAGCAGGATCGCGATGGGTGCGGAGCCGATGGTGTCCTGGATCAGGGGATGGCTGATCAGCAGGTCCCAGTCGTAAGCTTTTGTATTGACGCCACTGCGGATTCCTATGACCCATGATTTGGCCTTCCAGGAGGTGGAGTCTCTGTGCTCCAGACCTCCCTTTATGGTGCCGCGGTCATAGTCGGCAAGGGCGTCGTAACTCTTCTGGAATACGGTATCGGGCTGAAGGACCTTCGATCCGGGATGTTGCGCCAGCCATTGCGCAAGCGTGAGCTGAGCGGATGGGAGCTCTGCAAGCTGAGCGTCCTTCAAGGGTCCGGCGACAGAGATGCCGGTTGCCTGCTGCCACCAGCTCCCCGTTCGCGCATCCTCGAACATGGCATTAAAATGGTCCATACCTACCAGCCGGAAGTCTTCCAGCCGGCCGCCTACCATCGGGCTGAAGACGCGGCCCGTCCTGCAAACAGTGCAGTAGGTGATCATCACGGGCAAATGGCCTATCGTATCCCTTACCTGGTGATGATACCCGATCACCTGGATGGGGTAGGCCTTCGCCTCGTCGTTGACGACGACCCCGATGACGAGCTTGTCCAGGGGGATCTTATTGTCCGTGGCGCCGGCAAAGCGGATCGTCCGCGGTTGATAGAACATCTTATCGGCCTCGAAGCGGAAGTTAAAGAAGTAGAAGATAAGGCCATAGAAAACGATCAGCGCCGTGAGCGCTATTTTCCTTCCTGTCCTGCCGCCGCGCCAAAAGCGGACAAGCGGAACAAAGATCAGCAGTAGCCCGAGCACGCGCAGGAGGATACGGTAATGGTCGATGGACCAGGCCAGCCCGACGGTATCCCGTTGTTGGCTTCCAGGGAAAGGCATGATAAAATAAACGCGCAGGATCTCCGTGGCAAATAGCAGGAGACAGCCGAGGACGAAGAGGCAGATGGCAGCAGACTTACTCAAGGCAAATAGTTTGTCTGCTCAATATACGATTATTCCAATTTCCCCACCATATCTTCCGGCTTCACCCACTCATCGAACTGCTCTGCCGTAACATGCCCCAGCTTGACGGCCAT
>JAMFRX010000397.1 GCA_026224995.1 Puia dinghuensis | reverse complement strand
CTACAGAAGAGGCAATGATGACTTTGCGAATATCCTTTGTCGGGGAAGTAGTGGATGGCATGCAATAAAGTTAAATTTTTTTGATCTACATTTATGACCCAAATCTTTAGTTGTCATATGAGCTATTATCCCTATCAGATCCGGTCCCTGGAACAATATCGGTCCGAATATAGAAAAAGTGTCGAAGATCCCGAAGGATTCTGGGCGGATGTTGCCGGACATTTCCAGTGGCGCCGTCGTTGGGATAAGGTGCTGGACTGGAATTTCACCGAGCCCAAGATCAGCTGGTTCAGCGGCGCACAGCTGAATATCACGGAGAACTGCCTGGACAGGCATCTGGCGGAGAGGGGGGATAAGCCCGCTATTATCTGGGAGCCCAACAACCCCGAAGAGCATTATCGCATCCTGAGCTATAAGGAATTACATTTCAAGGTCTGTCAGTTTGCCAACGTGCTGAAGAACAACGGGGCGAAAAAAGGCGACCGCATCTGTATCTATATGCCGATGGTGCCCGAGCTGGCTATCGCCGTTCTGGCCTGCGCCCGTATTGGAGCGATCCATTCCGTGGTCTTTGGCGGCTTTAGCGCCCAGAGCATCGCCGACAGGATCCAGG
This sequence comes from Puia dinghuensis, assembly GCA_026224995.1. Taxonomy (GTDB): domain Bacteria; phylum Bacteroidota; class Bacteroidia; order Chitinophagales; family Chitinophagaceae; genus Puia; species Puia dinghuensis_A. Next base: position 8,701 of record JAMFRX010000397.1, on the reverse strand, counting down.
ACGCTCAATGCAACCTCGTGATCACTTCTGACGGCGCCCACCGCGGCAACAAGGAGATACCCCTGAAGTCGGTGATCGACGACGCCCTGGTACAGTGCCCTTCGGTTAAAAAGGTGATCGTGCTGACCCGGACGAGGACTCCCGTGAGCATGATCAAGGGGCGGGATGTTTGGTGGGAAGATGAGATCCGCAAGGTCGAGACCCAGGGCAATCCCGAATGCCCGGCGGAGGTGATGGATGCCGAAGACATGCTGTTCATCCTCTACACTTCCGGCTCTACGGGTAAGCCTAAAGGGGTGGTGCACACCTGTGGCGGCTATATGGTCTTCGCCAACTACAGCTTCGTCAACGTGTTCCAATATCAGCCGGGGGACGTGCATTTCTGTACCGCGGACATCGGCTGGATCACCGGTCATAGCTATATCGTATACGGACCGCTGAGCGCCGGGGCTACTACCCTGCTGTTCGAAGGCATCCCGACATATCCCGACGCCGGCAGGTTCTGGGATATCGTGGATAAGTTCAAGGTTAATATTCTATATACGGCGCCTACGGCCATCCGCAGCCTCATGGGCTTCGGACTCGACTATGTAAAGAACAAAGACCTCGGCAGCCTTAAGGTGCTGGGTACTGTCGGCGAACCGATAAACGAAGAGGCCTGGCACTGGTATCACGACAATATCGGCAAGGGCCGCTGCCCCATAGTGGATACCTGGTGGCAGACCGAGACCGGCGGCATCCTCATCTCCAACTTAGCGGGCGTGACCCCGGAGAAGCCGGCGCATGCCACCCTCCCCCTGCCCGGCGTTCAGCCGGTGCTGGTCGACGAGAAAGGACAGGAGCTGGAAGGGAACAACGTCAGCGGCAACCTCTGCATCAAATTCCCCTGGCCTTCCATCATCCGGACTACTTACGGCGATCACGAGCGCTGCCGTCAGGCGTATTTCGCTACCTATCATAACCTGTATGTCACCGGTGACGGCGCCCTGCGGGACGCCGAAGGCAACTACCGCATCACCGGCCGCGTCGACGATGTGCTCAATGTCAGCGGCCATCGCATCGGCACGGCGGAGGTAGAGAACGCCATCAACATGCATACGGGCGTCGTAGAGAGCGCCGTCGTAGGCTACCCGCACGACATAAAGGGACAGGGCATCTACGCTTATGTGATCTTCAATGGGAATAAGGCGGATGACGAATCCATCCGCAAGGATATCATCCAGACGGTGGCCCGGATCATCGGACCCATTGCCAAGCCGGATAAGATACAGCTGGTGAGCGGGCTGCCTAAGACCAGGAGCGGCAAGATCATGCGGCGCATCCTGCGGAAGATAGCGGAAGGGGAATTGCAGAATCTTGGGGATACCACTACCCTGCTGGACCCGGCAGTAGTGGAGGAGATAAAAAACGGGAAACTGTAGGGCGGCCTATCCGGGGGCCAAGGCCGGGCCGAATGCTGTCAAAGGCGCATCAGTGCTGAATGATCACTTTCGTACCTACGCCCGCCATCTTATACACTTCTTCCATGTCCTCGTTCTTGAGGGAGACACACCCATTTGTCCACATCTGATAGGCGTCCACCGCATTGTCGTCATGTGGCCAGGTGCCATGGATGGCGATGCCGTCACCGATCCGCGAGCCTTTAGGGATCAGGCCCTTGGACCTTCGTTCATTGAACTTGGCGATATCCGAAGAGGTCGGAAAGTCCAGGTCCATGATCTTGTCCCATTTTTCGTGCGGCCGTTTGGAGACGATATGGAAAGTGCCTTCTGGGGTCTTTCGGTCTCCCTGAATCATTTTGTCATCGAGTGATTTACTGCCGAATACGGCGGGATAGGTGGCATACCAGCCATCATTGTCATACACCTGCAGCTCGTAGTTGCTTTTGATTACAACAATGTAAATTTCTCCATCGGGAGTGCTATGAAAGAAACGCTTGCTGGAAGTCCGGTGGTGCGCATCGCGGAAAGATAAAAGCGAGAGAACCAGCATACTACACAGAATCAATTTTTGGGAGACCATTGTACGGCTATTTTAACCCATTTCCAACGGTCGGTTCCCCCTAATTATTTTGATTGTGGATAGTTTTAACATTCGGTTTACGCTGGCAAACTGGCCTGACATAAAGGCGCCGCGGGCGCGTTGGTTGGAGGGCGATTACCAGTTCCCGATACGGACACCGAAAGTATAGGGCACCTGGTTCAACCCCCTGCTGAAGATGCTGCGGGTGGCATAGCTGCCGTATAGCTGGAACCAGCCTAATTGCAGCTCACCGATATAGGAGATCTTCCAGGGATTGAGGTCGAAATCATTGTAAGTCTTTTGCTTGCCTTCGGCGGAACTTTTGAACTTCTCCCGGGAGGAGTACCGGTAGCCGAAGCTGGCGCCGCCGCTGAAGCCAAAGGGATGGTGGCGATGGGGGGTAAAATTGAAGTTCAGGAGCAAGGGTACGGTGAGAAAGTCTTCTGCAAGCTTATTCTTGGTATAGTTGATGGTATCCATGATCACCGTTGTTGGGTTGGTGAGATAGCGGATATTCTCCTCATAGCGGTAATTGTTGAGCTCTATGCCGAGACCGTATTTGAGGTTGACGACGTGCTTGATCAGGTTGATGCGCTGCATGAAGACCCAGATGTTGACGTCGACGGATTTGCCGTTGTTGAGCTTGAACCAGTCCTTGGAACCGCCGGGTGCGAATTTCTGCGCGGAAGCAGAGGCATATTTGGTCTTATCATTGTAGTTGGTGAATCCCAGGTCGACAATGCCCCAGTTGGTGCTGACGTTGGAAGGCCGGTAGCTGCGATCGGTGTGGCGGTTGCGGATCCGGAGGTAGGGATCGGTGGCGGACTGCGCCGGGCCGTTGCGGATGATCAGCAGGTTGCCGACGCGGAGGGTGTCGCCTCCCGGATGCCAGCTGTCCCTTTTCCCTGTCGTGTCCGTTTGTGCGTGGCTATAGAGGGCGCAGATGAGTGCTGCCGAAAGTAAAAATACCCGGTTCATGCGTTTGTTTTTTTAAATAAATGAGTGTTACTTCAGTGCGACCTGAAAGGCGCTGATCAATACCTGCTTCTGTCCCTGGTCATCGCGATCCGCCGACTTCCCGAAAACCCGCGTCACCTTTCTAAAGATGCCACGCAGCTTGCTTTTCCCGGGTGGATTCCCCGCGTCGGCGGTCATATCAATGGTTTCGTCTTCTTGTGCTTCTTTCAGCAAGGCCTGTGTAGCGAAGGAGCTCTGGTCTTTGGGAATGTTCACCGCCACCGCCCGGATCGCCGTCTCCGGCGCTGCTTTCTCGGGATGTGTTGCCGCGGCAACCAACGCTTCGCCGGACTTGCTGCTCGTATCGACGGGTGATACCGTTGGGGGCCTTACCGTTGAGGCGATCGTCTGTGAGGCGATCGTCTTCGGGTTCGGGTTTTCGGAGCCTGGCGCTTTCGTGTCTGTGGCATCTGACTTGCTTCCTTTTTGTGGACCCGGCCTGGAGCCTGTTGCATAAAGGGCCTTGTTCGTCATTCTTTGTCCGCTGTCGGTCTTCACTGCTTCCTTTCCAGAATATAACGCAACAGGGTTGGATGGAGTTACAGCAGCGGGAGTTTTTTTCTCTGTCGCTGCTATGGGGAGGGGCTTGTCGACGCGCGACCGGATGAGCAGCAGCACCGCCGCCGCTACGAGCACTGCCGCCGCAACGCCGGCCCTCATCCAGGGCATCAGCAACACCCGGCGGCTCTTTTCTTCCCTGTACAGGCTTTCTTTATCCGGGAAGACGATAGCCGGGTCGGGGTGGCTAACGGTCATCATAAGGTGCTGTAGCTCCGCTGCCTTGACGGGATGAAGGCGAATGATCTCTTCCACCGCCTTCCGGTCCTGTTCGTCCAGCTCACCGTCTATATAAGACAGGAAAGACTCCTGGTGCTGAATGAGCAGGCTTTTATCCTGGAAGGAGTGGTCCAGGTCGGGCAGGATGCGGCATTGTAGCAAGGCTTCCCACTCTTCTCTGAGGTCGGCATTGTCGGCGACAAATTTTTCCACGTCGGCCCGCATGGTCACCGACAGTTCGTTGTCGATGTACAGCAGGAAGAATTCTTCATAATTTTCTCTCGTAATCATAGCGCCTAAATTAAATTTTCCACCTTCACCAGGTAGTTTTTCAGCTGGATGCGGGCCCTGTGAAGGTATACCTTCACCTGGCTCTCATTCAAACCTGTGATCTGCCCGATCTCGCTGTACGAATAACCTTCGTAGTCCTTCAGCAGGACCAGCGAACGCTGGGTCTCGTTGAGCCGGGACAGGGCTTCTTCCAGCGCTTTTTTAAGGTGTAGGATGGGTGCTGCGCTCCCTCTGGCCTCTTCGCGAAAATCCTCGCGGAGCTGCACCCGCTTCACCTTCCGCAGGTGATCGATCATCTGGTGGTAGGCAATGGTGAAAAGATAGGACTTGCTTTTCTCCGCCGCTACCGCCTCCCTGTTCTTCCAGAGCTTTTCGAATGCCGATTGCACTACGTCCCGCGAATCTTCTTCCTGTCGCAGATTCTTCAGGATGAAGCGATACACGTTATCCGCATAAAGTCGTACACATTCGTTGTATTCTTTCTCTGTCATTAGCAGCCGATGATCGGACCCCGGTCCATACGTAATACGATGGTGTACAGCGGGATGTTACATTGGAGAGGAAAAATAATGAATATTGGCCAGAATGGCTGAGGGCAGGTGATTCCGTCGAAGCTTAACGATTGGAGACTAATAGGTTATGAGTAAGGGACTCCCAAAGGATGTATTCGGTACGAGCCTTACCCTGTCCGCATTTGCCGCCGCCTTCATTACAGGGGTCTTCGGCGCGTGCCGTGCGGGCGTGTACGTAGGAGAAAAGCAGGATGCTTCCGCAGGTCACCAGGACCACGATAAACAGCCGAATGTAGAGTTGAGGTTTCATACAATTTATACTTCTCTTAATAAGACGAAATTACAGCTATTTTGTTACAGGGGGCAAAAAATTCCGCGTCCACTCTAACTTATGATGGGTCAACTACTTACCTTTGGCGTCTTAAAAATTATTTCTATGAACCCCTCCTTTGTGAAACGTATTGCCGCCGAGCTGGAAGAGATCAAGGCCTCCGGCCTGTTTAAAACCGAACGCATTATCGCCAGCGCTCAGGGGGCGGAAATAACCGTGAACGGCAAGAAGGTACTGAACTTCTGCGCCAACAACTACCTTGGCTTATCGTCTTCTGCCAGAGTCATTGAAGCTGCCCATAAAACGATCGACTCCCGCGGCTATGGCATGAGCAGCGTGCGGTTCATCTGCGGTACGCAGGATATCCACCGGGAGCTGGAGCAGAAGCTCGCCACATTCCTGGGAACGGAGGACACTATATTATATGCTGCGGCCTTTGACGCCAATGGCGGCGTTTTCGAACCTTTGTTCGGCGAGCAGGATGCGATCATCTCCGATGAGCTCAATCACGCTTCGATCATCGACGGAGTTCGGCTCTGCAAGGCGCGGCGGCTTCGTTACAAGCACAATACGATGGCGGACCTGGAAGAGCAGCTGAAGGCGGCGCAGGATGCCAGGAGCCGAATAATCGTCACGGACGGGTCTTTCAGCATGGACGGTACGATCGCCCAGCTGGATAAGATCTGCGATCTTGCCGACAGCTACGACGCGATCGTCATGATCGACGAATCCCATTCTTCCGGCTTCCTCGGCAAGACGGGCCGTGGAACGCATGAACATTGCGGGGTCATGGGTCGTATCGACCTGATCACGGGAACCTTGGGTAAGGCCCTGGGCGGCGCCAGCGGCGGCTTCACGAGCGGGAAAAAGGAGATCATCGAAATGCTGCGGCAGCGAAGCAGACCTTATCTTTTCTCGAACAGCCTGGCGCCTTCGATCACCGGCGCGTCTATTGCCGTGCTGGATATGCTCAGCGAGGCGACGACGCTGCGGGATAAGCTGGAGCACAACACTAAATACTTCCGGCTGAAGATGACCGAGGCCGGCTTCGACATCAAGCCCGGCGTGCACCCTATAGTCCCCATCATGCTGTACGATGCGGTGGTCGCACAGAACTTCGCCGCCCGCCTGCTGGACGAAGAGATCTATGTCATCGGATTCTTCTTTCCGGTGGTGGCCAAGGGGCAGGCGCGTATCCGCGTACAGCTGAGCGCCGGTCACGAGCAGCACCATCTGGATAAGGCCATCGCCGCATTCACGAAAGTCGGAAAAGAGCTGGGCGTGCTGAAGCAGGCATAACTGCCGACGAATAGGCAGGTCCGCCAGACTTACGACTATACCGAAGCGATCATGCTGATCTCTACATTTACATTCTTAGGAAGGCCCTTGACGGCATAGGTTTCGCGTGCCGGAAAATTGCCGGTGAAGTATTTCCCGTAAACGGTGTTGACATCGGCGAACATGGACATGTCGCTGAGCAGGATCGTGGTCTTCACGACATGCTCGAAGCCGGCTCCGGCTTCGACGAGGATAGCACGCAGGTTATGCATCACCTGGTGGGTCTCGCCGATGATATCAGTGGCGTCTACGCTTCCCGTGGCTGGATCTATTGGGATCTGCCCGCTGATGAAAAGGAGGTTGCCGGCTTTTACGGCCTGGCTGTAGGGCCCGATGGGGTCAGGGGCTTTGGGGGTATTGATGATCTTGTTTTCCATGCAGCAAATATCGCCATTGTCTGCCATCGGCGAACTGGCCTTGGCCTGTTTTTGTACCTTTACCCGCATATGACCATTGCTGCTATTTCCGAAAACCATAGGCCAGAGGAGATCAAAGCGTTTTTTCCCAACCCGTCCGTTGACTGGCTGTTGCTGAAAACGGTGCCGCGGGGGAAGGACCATCCGTCGGTGGAGCTGTATCTCGACCTGGATTTCAACAACGGCGAAGAGCGAAAGCAGGCCCTCGCCAAATTGCTGCCTACACCGGTGTTCGTGAATGCCGTGACGTCTACACTTGGCGAGATCGGCTTTCCGTTCATCCGTTTCAACGGCTGGCCCGGGTTCAGAAAAGGAAATGTGCATGAGCTGGTGACACCGGATGAAGCGACCGCGGAAAAAGTGACCGAACTGTATGCACGGCTCGGTTGTTCTTACCGGCAGGCGCCGGATACACCCGGGATGATCGGGCCGCGGATCCTCGCAGGCATCATCAACGAAGCCTGGTTCACCTGGGAAGAGGAGGTCAGCTCAAAAGAGGAGATCGATACGGCGATGAAGCTGGGGACGAATTATCCGCTTGGCCCTTTTGAGTGGGGAGAGGCAATCGGGATTGGTCAAATTATCGGTCTGCTGCGGTCATTGAGCCGCGATGATGCGCGATATACCCCTGCAAAAGCGCTGCAGCAGGCGTTTCAAGCATTAAAATGTGATTAAAAATAATAATGTAATAAATTTGCGGAATGGCTTTGATCCTGAATATTGATACGGCGATGCGGGAAGCGAGTATTTGTCTTGCGGAGGATGGGAAATCGCTGGCCATTTTAAAGAACAGCGAGCAAAAAGAACATGCTTCGTGGCTGCATCCTGCTGTCGAAAGTCTTCTTCGGGACAGGGACGTTCAAATGCGTGATCTGCAAGCGGTAGCCGTCACGGCCGGTCCGGGATCTTATACCGGTCTACGCGTTGGAATGGCCGCTGCCAAAGGGTTTTGCTATGCTCTGGGTATTCCGTTGATCACCGAAGATACCCTGAAAGTAATGGCCTTCGCTGCACATGAGCAGCTGCCTTCGGCCGATATTTTGTGTCCTATGATAGATGCGCGGCGCATGGAAGTTTTCACGGCCCTTTATCGCTCCGACATGACGGTATTGTTGCCATCCACAGCCATGATAATCGACGAAAATTCCTTCTCCTCCTGGCTCAACGAACACCAGGTGTCGTTTTTCGGAGAAGGCAGTATTAAGTGTAAACCTATAATTACAGCGCCCAGTGCGGCTTTCAAGGAGGTCAACTATCATGCCGGGACTCTGGGTATTTTGTCTTTTTTACGATATTTGCAGGGTGTATTCACCGGTGTGGCGTACAGTGAGCCCGCTTATACCAAAGAATTCTACACTCATACCAAAAAATGAGTATATCATCATATTAGTAGATTTAAGCATTTTTTTTCAATCAGTTGATCCTATTTTTGCCAGACCTGTCACGTATCTTCTTGAAATCCTTAAAACGGTAATCGGTTATGAGCTTAACGATGAACAATAATAGCTATTGGATGGTAGTAAATGCAGAGGGCTCCGATGGCGCTCCTGTAAAAGTGGATTTTCTAAACCTGAAGAAAGGAGCGCTGATCTTACGAGCACTTAATCACAAGCTGCGCCAGCAGATCATCCGCCTCCTGGATGAGAACAAAAAACTCACCGTCACCGAGATCTACGTCCATCTCCGGCTGGAGCAATCTGTTGCTTCACAGCATCTTGCCATTCTGCGCCGCGCCGGCATCGTAAAGACCCAACGCGACGGGAAATTTATCTATTACATCATCAACCACGACCGTCTCAGCGAGATCATGAAATGTGTTGACGAATTGATAGATTAATGCGAATTTTGCCTGAATATTCACTAAACTATTCGGGCAATGTTTATTAAGCAACTATATACGGGGTGTCTGAGCGAAGCGGCTTACTATATTGATAGCGAGGGAGAAGCGGCTATTGTCGACCCTTTGCGTGATATCGATATCTACCTCAGGCTGGCGG
>JAMFRX010000396.1 GCA_026224995.1 Puia dinghuensis | reverse complement strand
GTTGCCGCCTGCCATAGCCTCCCTTTTGGCGCCGGACCGGTTCAACCTGATCCTGCATCCCAAGTCGAGGGGCAACGGCCGCGAATGGGGGCTGGATAATTTCCGGCAGCTGATGGCCCTCCTTCCGCAAGAACGGTATAAGATCTTCCTTTCGGGTACTGCCGAAGAAGGTAAGCTGCTGGCGCCGTTGGTTCAGGAGTTTCCTTTTGTTACGGATCTCTCGGGCCGGCTTTCGCTAAAGGAATTTATGGCCTTCATCGCCGCGGCCGACGGGCTGGTGGCCTCCGGGACCGGTCCCCTGCACCTTGCTGCTGCGCTCGGCATCCACGCCCTGGGTCTCTTTCCGCCGATCAGGCCTATCCATCCGGGCCGGTGGGCGCCGGTGGGTCCAAGGGCCAAATTTTTCGTAAAAGACATCAACTGTGAAGCCTGCCGTAAATCCATGGATTGTAGCTGTATCCGGGAGATTCCCCCGGAGGAGCTTAGCGACTATCTGGAGCGTCATTCACTCGATATGCGATAGCGCATTTGCTTTATATTATTATTATTTTTGCCCCTATGACTAATTTCATCCCTGTGTTTCCCCTGGGTATTGTTGTATACCCGGGAGAGACAGTCAACCTGCATATATTCGAACCGCGCTACAAACAGCTGATAAACGAATGCCATGCCGAAGTAAAGCCGTTCGGCATCCCTACGGTCATCGACAACAAGCTGAATGAGATGGGGACGCTGGTACGCATTACCGAAGTAGTAAAGGTCTATGACAATGGTGAGCTGGACGTCCGCACATTCGGGCTGAAGGTCTTTCGGGTGCTGGAGCTCATTAAATCCGTGCCGGACAAGCTGTTCAGCGGGGCCATCGTGAACTATCCGGATAATATCGAAGGGCCTGGAAAGCCGGATCTCATGCAGCGGGTAGCCAACGCCATCCGCGAGCTGCATCGCCTGCTGAATATCGAAAAGGATTTTCACAAGCCGGACGAAGAGCTTTCCAGCTACGATATCGCCCATCATGTAGGGCTTTCCATCGAGCAGGAATACGAGTTGCTCGGGCTGCTACGGGAGGAACAACGGCAGGAGTACATAAAACGCCACCTGAGCGCAGTGCTGCCGGTCATCGCCGAGATGGAGACGCTGAAAGAAAGAGTAAAGTTGAACGGCCATTTTAAAAACCTGTCTACCTTCAAATTTGAGGATTAACCATGTCTACCACTCTCTGCTTCGATTTTGGCAATACGCGGATGAAATGTGCCGTTTTTGTCGACGGGAATTTCTCGCAAGAGCGAGTGCTGGCAGATGACAGCGAAGACACCATCCGATCTTTAATAGACGAGTACCATCCCGACCAGTCCATCCTTTCGTCCGTTATCGGCCACAACCCCGCCATGGAAGAGCTGCTTCGGCAGAAGACGCATTTCCATAAGCTGGACCATCTGAGCAAGGTGCCCGTCACCACGCCGGTGGGAAAACCAGAGACGATTGGTGCGGACCGCCTGGCGCTGGTAGTGGCCGCTGTCACGCTTTTCCCCGGAAAGAACAATCTGGTGATCGGGCTGGGCTCGGCCGTCACGTACAATTATGTCAATAAATATCGGGAGTTCATCGGCGGCGGTATCTCGCCCGGGATGGAGATGCGGTTCAGATCCCTGCAGGCGTTCACAGCCAGGCTGCCACTGGTGAAAGCGGACTGGAACTTCCCACTGGCGGGCTATGATACCAGGACCAATATCCTCAGCGGTGTCATCCTGGGCATGGCCAAGGAGATAGACGGCATTATCGAGGCTTATGAGGAGAAATATGACAACTTTAACGTGCTGTTGAGCGGCGGCGACTCGGCTTATTTCACCCGTCACTTAAAAAAGAAGATATTTGCCGATCCTTACTTAATTTATAAAGGTTTATATGCTATCAGTGCCTTCAATCAATAGGTTCCTTTGGGTGCTGCTGCTCGGCTGCTTAGGCTGGGCGGCCTGCGGGGACAAGAACAAGGCGCAGACGGCAGTACCGCCGCATAAGCTCGTACCTGAAGAAGCCGATAGTATTGAGAGCATGCTGAGCGAACCGGCCACGGATTCTGCTGGTAAGCTTACCGCCAAGGTGAAAGGGAAGCTCACGGCCCCGTATATGCTGACTTTTCAAAAGGCTGATTCGCCATATGCCGAATTTCCCAGGACCCTGCACGTCGACTTCTACAACGATTCTATGAAGATAGAAAGCCAGTTGGATGCCCACTATGGCAAATACCTGCAGAACCAGGACAAGGTCTTCCTGCGAGACTCTGTAGTCGTGAAGAACATCCTGAAAAGGGATACGGTGCATTGCCGCACCCTGTGGTGGGACCAGCATACGGAACGGTTTACGACGGATGATCCCGTTCGCATTTATACCCCGGATAAGATCCTCTATGGAACAGGAATGGAGGCAGACCAGAATTTCCGCTGGTATACCATCAAGAAGATGACCGGCATGGTACTGACCGCGGGTATGCCCAAAAACTAGATAATCAATGTATTATAAAAGCGGCCCTCTGTCGTCCTGACCGGGGGCCATTTTTTTTGTCGGGCCAGACTAAAAAAATCAATTAAACGTTTGTTTAATTCAAACGTTTGTTTAATTTTGCGGTGTATGGCAGATAAAAGAGAACATATCCTGATCGTGGCAGAGCAGCTTTTTGGCGAAAGAGGGTTCGATGGGACCTCAGTCAGGGATATTGCGCAAACCGCCGGGGTCAACCTGGCCATGATCTCTTATTATTTTGGCTCAAAGGAAAAGCTGCTGGAAGCCATGATCAACTTCCGTTCGGAGTATGCCTATGGCATCCTTGCGGAGCTGAACAAAGACCAGTCCCTGAGTCCCTGGGATAAGGTCGACCGGCTGGTGGAATTCTATGTGGACCGTATCCTGAATAACCTGCCCTTCCATAATATCATGTACCAGGAGTCTACGGCTTTCCGGTCCATCGATATCAAGGATAAGATCATTGACCTTAAGATGCGCAACCTGGACCAGATCACGAGGATCATCACGGACGGCCAGCAGAAAAAGCTGTTTCGCCAGGTAGATATTCCCATGACGGTGGGTACTATTATGGGGACCATCTCTTCCTATACCCAATCCAGAGCATATAGCTGTAACATTCTTGCCATAAGAGAAGATTCCGACGACGAAGTATTTCGCACAAAGCTCTCCAAGCGGCTGAAGGCGCACCTGAAGCAACTGCTGAGGGCACATCTGGATATCCGGAACGATACCGGACCGATGGAAAAGTAAGCGTTCGTTCGGAGACAAAAATCATTGAATCGAAGTTATAAATACAAGTACAACATGGAAAAAAAGTTCGCAGGAGTTTTATGCTTCTTACTTTTTGCCGTTTTTATCGCTGATGCGCAGCCCAGAACCATTACCCTGGATGAGGCCGTGCAGCTGGGGGTACAGAACAGCAAGCAATTGAAAAGATCGCAGGAAAAGATCGACGAGGCCCTCGCCCGTCTGGGTCAGGCCAAGGACGCCCGGCTGCCGACCGCGAAGGTCGATTTTCAGTACCTGCATGCCTTGATGCTTTCCCGGGTGATCAGCATTCCCGGAGTGACCACGACCCCGCTCAAGCTGCCCTTCGATTTCCCCGCTTACCTTGGTACGCTTTCCGTGAACGAGCCGATATTCGCGGGCAACAAATTTAAATATGCCCGTCAGTCGGCGGACCTCATGGTGCAGATGAGCCGTGTGGATGGTGACCAGGACAAGGAAGATGTCATCTACCTGGTGATCAACTCCTACCTGAACTACGACCAGATCCTGGAGAACCAGCTGATAGTCGCGCAGAACATGCAGGATGTGCAAGGCAAGCTGGAAGAGATCACCAAATACGAGGCCCAGGGACTCGCTACGCAGAACGACGTTCTTCGCTACCAGCTCCAGAAATCGCAGATGCAGCTTACTGAGATCGAGTTGGAGAACAACCTCAAGATCGCCAATTACAATATGAATATCATTTTAGGACT
>JAMFRX010000395.1 GCA_026224995.1 Puia dinghuensis | reverse complement strand
GCTGTCGATCTGCCCGGTGAGGTATTTCTTCTCCCGCAGACGCTGATGCCCGAACTCGTCCCGCAGCTCAGTGACCTCGGAGGTGAGCACCACCTCCTGGCACAAGAAAGCAGGAATAAAGATGACGCCCCACTTATTGGCCAGCACCACGTCGCCCGGAAGAACCACGGCCCTGCCTATGCGGATCGGCGCGTTTATCGAGGTCAGCATCATCTGCTGGATATAGGAAGGGTCGGACCCCTTGACAAAGCCATTGAAGCCCTTGATCTCCGAGAGCCCCGCCATATCCCGCACCGAACCGAAGAAAACAACGCCGCGGTGGGAATGTGCATAAATAGAATTCCCCAGGTTATCGCCGATGAGCGTGCCATCGGCCATCTTCTCGTAGCCGTCCGCGACATACACGTCGCCGTCCACCAGGATATCGATCGGCCAGGAATTGGTGCCGCCATGCTGCCCGCGGCCTTCGGCCTTCCCCTCTTCCTTGATGACATCGATGAGATCGGGCCGCGAAGGCATGTACTGCGCGGTGACGACCCGGCCCGTCATGGCGCTATCGGGATTGATCACCTGCCAGTTGCCCTCGAACTGGTTCTGATAGCCTTTGTTCCGCAACACGCCCCAGACGTCTTCCAGGGAAAGAGGCTTCAGCCTTTCCAGCAGATCGTCGGGAACCTTGGGCCTGCCGTCGGCAAACCGCTCGCCCTTCCACTGGGACGTGAGCGCCTTTATGTATTCGGGCGAAGCGCCTACCTGCTGAGCCTTGCTGCAATAGCAGCCGAAAATTAACAGGACGATGAGTATCGTTCTTTTATTCATATGGTTTACATTTTTTGTTTGGTGACTGATTCCATGAGACCGCGGATATACCCATTGGCATAAAGGGTACCTATCGTGCTGTAGCCGGGAAAAGAATTGCTGTCCTCCGCCATGGTCGGCACATGATCGGGCCGGATCGCGCCCTTGAAGCCGATCTCATAGTACGCCTTCATCGCCTCGTACATGTCGATCTGCCCCTCGTCGTGAAAAGTCTCTTCAAATTTGAATTTTCCGCCCCGGACATTGCGGAAATGGATGAAGTGGATAGCCTTGCGCTTGCCGAAGTCCCTGACAATGGTCGGGATATCCGCCCCCATGAGCGAGAAATTCCCCTGGCACATGGTTATCCCGTTGCTCGGACTGGGGTAGATATCCAGCATCCGTTTGAAGTTGTCTACGGTTGTCATGATCCGTGAGATGCCCCTGATCTGGTCGACCTGCGGGTCATCGGGATGCATCGCCAGCTTGATGCCCGCCTTCTCGGCCTCCGGCACCACCGCCTTCAGGAAGTATTCCAACGTCTTCCACAGCTGCTCCTTCGATACCACTCCATATTGGGTCGGTGGAAGATCCTTTATGGCATCGTTGTCGAACGCCGTGACCAGCGCGCCGCCCCGCCCGCGTTTTGCATTGTCCGTCCGGTACCAGCCAATAGCCGGCATCCAGTTGTAGCAAATGGTATCGATGCCCACCTTTTGCAGGTTATGCATGAATGTTATAAAATTGGCGATCTCCTCATCGCGGCCTTCTAAGCCCAGCTTAGTCTTATCCCCGAGTGCAGGCGGCCCTTCGATCACCGTCAGCTTGAGACCCTCGTTATCCCAGGCGTTCTTGACCGCCTGGACGACCTCGAGCTCCCAGGGATTGATGGCATTCAAGCCTACCATTTTCGGATTGATGCCCCCGACTGCCCCCAAAACGTCCATCTGCCTGCACAAGGCGATCTTATGCTGGTTGAAGCCATCGAAATAGGCCTCCGACATCAGCATGCCGGCGTCTCTGACCAATTCCTTCTGTCTTCGGTTGTGCAACAACGTTTCCTCTGTAACCAGCGGTCCGGCGACAGCCCGGCCGGCGGAGAGGGCAGCGGCGATGCCGACCCCCTTGCGAATGAAATTCCTGCGATTATGATTCATATCGGATGCAATTTTTTGCGTTTTTGAGCGCATACAGGAGTAAGATAGATTTGGGGATCGCTTCATTCGGAGAGTGGCATCCTGGAAAGTAGCAATCGTGTCGGCGCTTTTACGAATTTAAAGTAAATGTTTTAAATGAAGGGCAAAACAACCGGTTGCAAAACGGGCAAGAAACGGATAAAAAAGTACTATATAATGTGGCCATTTCTATGGACATTTATCCTGTCTTTCTGACAATCATTTTCTTAAACGATCTAAAGTCAAAACTGCTTGCTTATGCCATATGATGCCAACCCAGCGGGCGGCCCCTCAGGCCCTTACACATCTTTACTGGCCTTTGGCCCTGCATTCTCTCCTGACTCGAACACTTACAACGACAATTTAAAATCTTAAACGACCAAAAATGAAGAAACATTCATTGGTTCATCAACGCAGGATAAGCCGTAACCTTATCTTATTGCTGTTACTGACCATTTTCGCCGATGTTGCTGCTCTTGCCCAGACGCGGAAGATCACCGGTAAAGTTTCCGCAAGTGATAACGGCACCATGTTGGCAGGAGCTACCGTCAAAGTAAAAGGCACGAACACAGCAACATCTACAGATGCGGACGGCGCCTTTACCATCGAGGCAGGGCCAAATGCCATCCTGACCATCTCTTCGGTTGGCTACACGGCCCAGGACGTTCCTGCGGGCAGCGGCACCGCACTGTCGATAAAGCTGGTTACAGATCCCCAGTCCCTCTCGCAGGTTGTCATCGTAGGGTATGGCTCTGTCAAGCGTAAGGACCTCACCGGAGCCGTCTCCAGCGTATCGGCCGATCAGATCGCAAAAGTGCCGGTGACAACGCTGGACCAGGCGCTCCAGGGAAGAGCTCCGGGCGTGCAGGTCATCAACAACGATGGCGCACCCGGCGGCGGCGTGCAGGTCCAGATCAGGGGCGTCGGCAGCTTAGGCAACGCCGATCCTTTGTATGTGGTCGACGGCTATCCCATCTCCGGTGGATTGAATACCCTGAATCCCAGCGATATCGCTTCCATGGAGATCCTGAAGGACGCCTCGGCCACGGCCATCTATGGTAACCGGGCAGCCAACGGGGTAGTGATCATCACCACCAAACGGGGAAGAAAGAACGGCACCCAGATCAGTGTCGACGCCAACACGGCCGCCCAGGCGAAGCCTAAAGAATATAAGGTCTTGAATGCCCAGCAATGGGGCGCGCTGGCCTACCAGCATGCGGCGCTCGATGGCTATACCGCCCTCGCCAACTGGGCCCAGCCAGATACCCTCCACGAGGCCGACTGGCAGAATGCCGTCTTCCAAACGGGGTTCAGACAGAATTATAACCTGGCTATCCGCGGTGGTTCCGATAAGGTCCAGACTTCCTTCTCCGCCGGCTATTTCAACCAAAAGGGGATCGTAATGGGCTCTTATTTCACCCGGTATAACCTAAGCGCCAACGTAGACTACAACGCCATGAGCTGGCTCAAATCGCAAACCAGCCTCAAATATACCCGCGGCCAGACCGCCCTCCCCTTCCCTACCGGCGGACAGGGCGCAAGCGCCGGCGTAGGTTACCTGACCAAGCTGCCACCAACCCTGGACGGCGGCAATCTGCTCACACCGCTCATCAAGAACAACGGGAACTACGGCTTTTATAATCCCAACAACCAATCCGTCAGGAACTGGGGCGATGGTCCGGTGTATGGCATCCAAACACAGGATCAGAAGAACCTTACCAACTATTTCCTGGGAACGACCTCCCTGGAAGCCACCATCCTCCCGGGCCTTCGCCTCAAAACAAACATCGGGGTGAACACCAACGACTTCAGCGGTTACTACTTCACGCCTTCCGATACCCGCCAGCTTACCCAATATGGCGCAGGAACGGCCACATCGGCGAATTTCTTCGAACAGTCCTCCAACACCACGTTCGAATGGCTCTGGGAAAATACGGTGGCCTATACCCAGACCTTTGGCGACCACAGCATCGATTTCGTCGGCGGCTACTCCGCACAGGATAACCTCTTCAGTCAAATTGGCGCCCAGGGCAACAATTTAGTAAGCAATACACTGCGCGACCTCCAAGATCTGCCTTCATTGACCAACTGGTATGGCAACCAAGTCTATACCCGGCTGGTCTCCCAATTCGCGCGCCTTCATTATGGCTACAAAGACAAATACCTGATTACCGCCACGGTCCGCCGGGATGGCTCCTCGCGATTCGCCCCTGACCACCAATATGGCATCTTCCCCTCCGGCTCAGTCGCCTGGCGGATCAAGGAAGAAAAATTCCTGCAGGACGTCAACTGGCTCACCGACCTCAAGCTGAGGGGTAGCTATGGTCAGACAGGCAATCAGAACAATGCCGGTACCTTCCAGTTTCTCGCGCAATATACCAGCGGCCCCGGCGCCGCCAACACCGGCAACAACGGCTATCCCTTCAACAAGGTCTACCAGCCGGGCCTGATCCTGACCTCGCCGCCAAATCCGGATCTGCAATGGGAAGTGGCGAAAATGACGGATATCGGCGTAGACGCCGTCTTCCTGAACAATAGCCTGACCTTCACGGGCGACTTTTACCGTAAGGTGTCCAGCAAATTCCTGCTGAATCTGCCGCAACCCGGTCAAAGTGGTTTTACCGGCAAATACGAAAATGTAGGCAGCCTGCTGAACCAGGGTGTCGAATTAGGTCTTAGCTGGGCGCATTCCGCCGGTCAGTTCCATTACAATATCGGCGTGAACGTAACGACGGTCAAGAACGAGCTGCTCAGCCTCTCCAATCAGCTGAACGAACTTTCTAACCTGGCCAGCCTTGGCTTCTCCACCACCGGCACCAACAACTGGGGTGTCTTCAGCTACACCAAGGTGGGCGGACCCGTTGGCGAGTTCTATGGCTATAAATCCGCCGGCATCTTCCAGAGCCAAAAGGAGATCGACGACCTCAACGCCGTCGCCGCCGCCAAGTACGGCGCAGGCACGGTCTACGAGCCTACCTCCGGCCCTAAAGCCAGCGCCGTGCCCGGTGACCGCAAATTCGTTGACCTCAACCACGACGGGCGGATCACGGCAGACTCCGACCAGGTTGCCCTCGGAAACCCCATCCCCAAGCTATTTGGCGGGATAACCTTCGACGGGTCCTATAAGAACTGGGATTTCAGCGTATTCTTCTACGGCGTATACGGCAATAAGATCTTCAACTATCAGGAAAGGACGCTGGAAAGCTTCGGCAGCTCCACCGGCTCCGTCGGCCTGGAGAACATCGGCCTCAAATATTATCAGAACGCCTGGACAGCCGCCAACGGCAACAACCGCTATGCCAAGATCGACGCCAACGAATACAATTCCAATACCCGGCCCTCCGATGTCTATATAGAGAACGGCAGCTACATCAAGCTCAAGAACCTGACCGTCGGCTATACGGTGCCGCTGAAGACCACCGGCAGCTTCCAACCAAAGATCAGGATCTATATCACCGGACAGAACCTGTTCAACATCACGAAATACACCGGCGCAGATCCGGAGATCGGCCAGCCGGTAGGCACAGATGTCAACAATACCACCAACACGAACTATCGCAGCCCAACGGCTTCCGGCGTGGACGTGGGTACCTACCCCAACTCCAGGTATTATATCGTTGGTTTCAATGTGACCTTTTAATTTTTAACAACACAAATCAAAAGACATGAAAAATAAAAGGAATATTATTCTGGCGGCGTTGGGAGTGCTACTGATCCCCCTGGCCTGCTCCCGGAATTTCCTGAACCCTACGGATACCAATGGGACCACGGCCGCCTCGCTGTTTCATACGCCCCAGGACGGCATCAGCCTGGTAAACGCTATCTACGACGGGTTCCAGCATGACAACCAGAACTTCGTATTAAAGGGGATCTGGTACAATGCCAACTATACCACGCAGGATTTCTTCAACTGGGGTGCGGACGTCTCGTACAACACCTACCAGTTCCCTACCGACTTCGCCTCGTTGCCCGTCTTCTGGAACGATTCCTACCAGGGTATCGCCCGGGCCAACTCTGCATTTCCCATCATCACCCAGATGCATACCAGCGGTGTGCTCACCGATTCGCTGGCCAACTTCCTGCTGGGCCAGGCCTATTTCCTGCGCGGCATCTACTATTATTATCTCGCCTGCACCTTTGGCGGGGTACCGCTCGAGCTGAGCGTCTCTACCAACGGTCTCCATCCACGGGCTACGCAGGACTCGGTGTTCCTGCACGTCATCAGCGATATGGATTCCGCGTCGTTGTTGCTGCCCTGGCCGCAACAGTTGGCGGCCCAGGATTTGGGAAGAGCGACCAAAGGCGCAGCCCTGGGCTCCAAAGGCGCGGCAGAGATGT
>JAMFRX010000394.1 GCA_026224995.1 Puia dinghuensis | reverse complement strand
GGGGAGCTGTAGATGGGGTTTAGCCAGATGACCGTGATTCCCAGGCTGTGGAGATAGTCCAGCTTCGAGATAATGCCTTTGAGATCGCCAATCCCGTCGCCATCGCTGTCTTTGAAGCTGCGTGGATAGACCTGGTAAACCACGGCTTCTTTCCACCACTTTCTTGTATCCTCCATCCGTTTATCAACAGGTTGACTATAAATCTTGTTCACCAAAAGGTTTACAAAAATAAAAGCTGCGATTGTAACATATGGCAATCTCATACGACGCAAAGATAATTTATAATCTCGTTTTTCGTTTGCCGACAGATTTGCGCCGTTTACCGCGTTTTTTGCTCCGTTTGCAGTATTGCTATAACTATAGTGCGCACGGCCATTTACTTTTGTTAAAATTTACGTTTGTGAGAAATCTAGTTAACACCATCGCTTTATCCTTTTTCTTCACACTTTCCGGATTTGCGCAGGCTCCCGGCGGACAACCAGGGGCTAAGCCTGCCGCGCCAGGCGCAGCAGGCGCCCGTCAGGCTCCTCCCGCCATCGGCCGCGCCTACGGCAAAGTGACAGACTCTCTCGGTCAGCCCATCCAGGCTACCGCTGTCGTCCTCAAGGTTAGCGTCGATCCGACGACAAAAAAGAAGAAAAATGTACTCCTGAAAGGTATGGACACCAAAGCTAACGGCGAATTTGACTTCGAAGACCTTCCCATCGTGGCTCCGCTGATCGTGCGCATCTCTGCCACCGGCTACAAGACCCAGGATGTTCCCTTAACGATCATGCCTGCAACGGCCGCCCCTGCCCCGGCAGGACAGAACAGCGGCAACCCTTTGGCCAACCTGCCTTCTTTTGAAAAAGACCTGGGCGCCATCAAGCTCAAGCTGGATGTGACCCAGCTAGCGGCTGCCACTGTCACCGGTAAAACCCCACCGATGAAGCTGGAACTCGATAAAAAAGTGTTCAACGTGGCCCAGAATATCGTCAGTGCGGGCGGTACCGGCGTCGACGTGATGCGTAACGTTCCTTCGGTGAACGTCGACATCGATGGCAACGTCTCCCTGCGCGGGTCCACGCCTACCATCTTTATCGATGGCCGGCCTACGACGCTTACACTCGACGAGATCCCTGCCGACGCTATCGAAAGCGTCGAGGTGATGACCAACCCCTCCGCCAAATACGACGCCTCCGGCGGCGGCGCGGGTATCCTCAACATCGTCCTGAAAAAGAACCGGAAACAAGGGTACAATGGTAGCATCTCCGCCGGCTTCGACTCGCATGGCGCTCCCAACGCGCTCGCCGGCTTCAACCTCCGTCAGGGCAAAGTGAACTTCACGCTCAACGGCATGTACAACGGCATGAACTCGAAGACAGTCGGGAATACCAACCGGTACTCCTATCTCCCTGATCCCAAAATCCCTACTCTCACCGATACGACACACCTGGTCCAGGGCGATCTCCAACGGAACAAAGGACATTTTATATTTGGACAGATCGGGGCAGACTGGTTCGTGAGCAATCAGACTACCCTATCGGCCTCCTATATTCGCGTCCAGGGCTCGTTCAAACCCACCGATATTTCCCAGATCGAATCGCAGTACCTCAGTTACCTGGGTGATTCTACCAACTACTCCACGCGCTATACCAACTCGGACCGGACCTTCCACGTCAACGGCGGCCAGGCCGGCATGAAGCACACCTTCGCCAAGAAAGGGGAGGAGTGGACCGCCGACTTCTCGTACTTCGGCGTCCATGCGGATCTTTCGTCCTTTTACACTACCGATTATTTCCAGGGGCAGCCCGGTACGCCCTTGGCCTTCCAGACCCTTCAGCAGACGGTGGGTACCGCTGCGCCCAATTTCTATACGATCCAAACGGATTATACCGACCCCCTGGGCGAAAAGTCCAAATTAGAAGCCGGTCTCCGCGCCAGCATCCAGCACCTTAGCAACTATAACGAGACCGATACGCTCGGCGAGGGCGACAAATACCTCATGGATTCGCTGGTGCTCAGTGATTACAACAGCACGAACAGCGTGTATGCCGCGTATGTCAACTTCACCAGCGCCATCAAAAACTTCGGCTATGCGATCGGTCTGCGTGCGGAAAGCTCCCGGTATACGGGAAGCCTGCTGAACACAGGCCAGAATTTCAAAAATACGTACCCGCTCAGCCTGTTCCCCTCCGTCTTCCTCAGCCAGAAGTTCAAGCACGACCAGGAGCTGCAACTTAGCGTGACCCGCAAGATCAACCGGCCCAGTTTCTTCCAGCTGATCCCCTACACGGACTATTCCGACTCGCTGAACATCACCCGCGGTAACCCCGCTCTCGTGCCCGAATTCACGATCAATAGCGAGTTGACGTATATGAAGACCTTCCCCCACAGCAATACCGTGTTGGTCTCGGCCTATTACAAGTATACGTCGAACCTGATCACCCGTTACCAGGATAGTGGCAGCAATCCTGCCGGCAAATCTGTCCTCATCAATACCTACGAGAACGCTAACAACGCTTACACCGTCGGCGGTGAGATCACGACCACAAATACCCTCACCAAATGGTGGGATATCACCCTGAACGTCAACGTCTATAATGGTCACATCAACACCAGCAACCTCAACGAGCCCTCGCAACCGGCCCTGTGGAGCTGGTTCGGCAAGTTCAATAGCAATTTCAAGCTGCCCTGGAATGTGACGGTCCAGTTCACGGCGATCTATCAGTCCAAGACCAACCTGCCGGTGAACACCAACAATAACCAGTTCGGACCGCCCAATTCCACGACCCAGAGTTCTTCGCAAGGGTTTATCAGACCCTACCATGGCTTCGACATAGCGGTGAAAAAGACCTTCCTCAAGAATCAGGCGGCTTCGATCACCGCGAGCATGACGGATGTCTTCCGGAACCGCTGGTCCGACCAGTATAGCACCAGCCAGTTCTTCTCGCAGGAGTACGACCGGCTCAAGGATCCTCAGCTGTTCCGCCTGGTATTCGCCTACCGCTTTGGTAAAATGGATCTGAACCTGTTCAAACGCAAGGACATGAACTCCTCGGGCGTGCAAGACGCAGGTGGGGCGATGCAACAATAAAAGCAATAAAAAAAATCCCCCGGAAGGGGGATTTTTTTTATTTTGCCTTATGCTGAAACTCTTCCTATGCCTGCTGGCCTTCGCCCTCTGCCTGACTGTCCGATCCCAATCCCACGTCTCAACCGCCGACATCGACCGCTTCTGGATCGCCTACGACAGCGCCCGCACCACCACCGACACGGTGCTGCAGGAACAATACCTCCAACGACTCTACATCGACCCCGGAACGGAAGGCCTGAAAGCATTTATGAAATTGCGGCAGTACGATGCCGCGCTTTACGTCAAGCTCATCGACGAATACCCCAAATTCTGGAATTCCGTCCGCGCCAACACCCTGCGCGTCAAGAATAAGACCGCCGCCATCGAAAAGGGTATCCTGATGCTGAAGGCGCTCTATCCCGACATGCAGCCGGCTACCATGTATTTCACCATCGGCGGCCTCCGTTCCGGCGGCACGACATCCGGGAGCATGGTCCTCATAGGCACCGAGATAGCCGCCGCCGATAGCACCACCGATGCCTCGGAGCTTAGCAGCTATTACCAAACTATTTTCCGCCATCAGAACTCCTCGCGACTGGTAGAGCTCAACGTACACGAATATGTCCACACGCAGCAGCAGCAGGATGAAGACAACACCCTACTGGGGAAAGCGCTCCAGGAAGGCGGGGCGGACTTCATCGCCGGGCAAGCGACCACTTCCCCCAATACCAGCCCTTACATGATCTATGGCCGGCAACACGATACTACAGTGAAAGCAAAATTCAAAGCGCAGATGTATACCGGCAATATAGGCCAGTGGTTCTACAATGGCAAAGCAGAACATCCCGACCTGGGATACTACATCGGCTACTGCATCTGTCGAGAATACTACCGCCAGGCCAAAAATAAAACGCAGGCCATCAAAGACATCATCCGGGTAGACTACGGAAACGATACCGCTGCGGACCGCTTCCTCCTCCAATCCGGCTATTTCCACGAAAAGATCGACAAGTCCGCCCTCCTGGCAGCCTATGCCGCTTCACAGCCTACCATCACTTCGCTAACGCCCGATATCAATCATCACACGGATGTGGATACCAGCCTCACCACCCTGACCCTCGTCTTCTCCGAACCCATGGGTGCCGGCGTCTCGATCTCCTACGCCGGTGGCCAGGACCAATATCCCATCCTCAATCCGCCCGTTGGCTTTTCTCCCGACCACCGCTCCTTTTCCGTAAAGCTGGCCCTCAAGCCCGCCCACCATTATAGCTTCCTGGTCACCGGCCGGAGCTTCGCCTCGCAAAACGGCTATCCCCTGAAAGAGTACCCGGTGGACTTTACTACAAAATAGTTTTTCCCCCATTTTCTTTACCTTGCTGCTAGTAAAACAACATAGCATGCCACATATAGCTTTGCCCGAAGGTTTTCCCGGTGTCCGTAGTCTCTTTATGTTCAGCCCGGCAACGGCAAAACCGCTTAACGACCTGGTCCAAACACTGTTGCACGACCCAACCACCTCCACCCTCACCCCGGGCGAAAGGGAATTGATAGCTACGTATACCTCTTCGCTCAACGAATGCAAGTATTGCGCAAATACCCATGGTGCCATTGCCAAATATCAACTAGGCGGCGACGAACAGGTAGTCAAAGCGGTCATGACCGACCCCTCCGGGGCAGCGATCAGCGACAAGCTGAAAGCGCTCATGCAAATAGCCGCCAAAGTGCAGCAGAATGGGAAGAAGGTCTCTGCCGCCGACGTCGCAGCCGCCCGCCAGCAGGGAGCTACCGATAAGGAGATCCACGATGCCGTGCTCATAGCAGCCACCTTTTGTATGTTCAACCGCTATGTCGACGGCCTCGCCACCTGGGCCCCTGAAGACCCGGCTGTATACGACGCCATCGGTAAGCAAAGGGCCAGCGAAGGCTATCTTACCAAACCATTTAAAGTTACTCAACCGCAATAGCAATCTTCCTATGCCTTATATTCCTTTAAAAGAAAACCTCCCGGGGATCACTGGCCTGCTGGACTATCGACAGGATACGGCTCTCCCCATCCGTCAGCTGACGCAGATCCTTCTTCGCGGTGAATCCACCCTCACTCCCGGCGAGCGTGAGCTAATCGCTACCGTCGTCTCTTCCGGCAATGAATGTAAGTTTTGTACTGCCGCCCATACCGCCGCCGCCACAGCATTCCTCCACGACCCCTCTATCGCGGAGCAGGTCAAGCAGGATATCTCCACGGCGCCTGTAAGCGAAAAAATGAAGGCGCTGCTGACCATCGCCAGCGCCGTACAGAAGAAGGGAAGGCTCGTAACGCCGGAAATGGCAGCGGCCGCCCGTGAGCAGGGGGCCACGGACCGGGAGCTGCATGATACCGTGCTCATCGCCGCGCTATTCAGCCTCTACAACCGCTATGTCGACGGACTCGCCAGTGTCACACCCGCCGAACCGGCTTTTTACCACCGCCTCGGCGATATCTTGCTGGAAAAAGGTTACCTGCCTTCTACGGACAGATATTCAAACCTATAAATAACATGAACACAACTACCATCGGCTGGATCGGCCTGGGAAACATGGGCACGCCCATGGCGCAACGACTCCTGGCTGCCGGCTATCCCGTCGTCGTCTACAACCGCAGTAAGGAAAAAGAAGCCGCTCTGATAGCCACCGGCGCATCCCTTCCGTCGGACCGTCAGCGCCCCCCTGCCTTGGGCGCCAGTCCGACTTCCGCCCCGACGCCCGCATCCCTCATCCGCGCGGCTACAATCGTCGTTATCATGATCTCCGACGACCAGGCCATCAGGGACATCTTCGACGGAGAGAACGGCCTTCTCAGCGCAGCGACCTCCGGTAAGCTCATCATAAACATGAGCACCGTATCGCCGGCCATCAGTAAAGAATTTGCAGCTCGCTGCCAAAAGCAGGGCAACCAATACCTCGACGCACCCGTCAGCGGCAGCGTTAAGCAGGCGCAGGAAGGCCAGCTCGTCGTCATGGTCGGCGGGAATGCCTCCGCGTTCGAACAAGCCACTCCCGTGCTGAGAGAATTGGGTAAGCTTGTCATCCGCATCGGTGATCATGGCGCCGGCAATACGGCTAAGCTGGCCATCAACCTGCTCCTGAGCTTCCACGCTCAGGGCCTCGCCGAAGCCACGCTCTTCGCCGACGCACACGGCGTCAGGAAACAGGATTTCCTGGAGATATTCAACAACAGCGCCATGGCCAACGTCTTTGGGAAGATAAAGGGAGATGCCATCCTTAGCGAAAACTATAAGCCCGCATTTGCCCTAAAGCACATCGCCAAAGACCTGCGCCTCGCCAGGGCCGAGGGCTGGAATACCCCCCTGGCCGCAACGGCTTACCAAACCTTCCAGGATGCGGAGCCTCGATACGGAGAGCTGGACATCATTGCCATTCTAAAACAGATCGAAAAATAAGCCTACTATGAAGCTGGTGCAGCTGATCCGAAAAGCCCTGATAGGGGGGAAAAGATACAAATGGGATAGCGAATATGCCAGTGGCAGATGGGATTATTTCAACGAGCCGCTCGAATCAAGCCGCTATGAAGCCATCCTTTACTTCACCGGCAAATACCTGAATAAAGGGAAGATCCTGGAGATAGGCTGCGGCGAAGGTATCTTACAGGCCAGGATGCCACGGGAAAGCTATTCTAAATTCCTCGGCATCGATATCTCCAAAGTGGCGATCCGCAAGGCCGCCCGGCTTATCGACAGATCTACGGATTACCGCTATGGCGACATGGAGAAATATACTCCCCCCGGAACATTCGATGTGATCATCTTCAATGAAGTATTATACTATTCGGATGACCCCATCCGCCTGATGGCACGATATGCCCGCTATCTGGAGCCACAGGGACTGGTGATCAGTTCCTGCTTTCAAACGGCAAATTCCCTGCAGATCATGCAGGATGTGGAAAAGCACTATAAGGTCGTAGATCAAAAGATCTCGGTTAATGAAAGGGGGGCCTGGCACTGCAAAGTCTATTCTGATACCCGGCCAGGCGCATCTTTCCCGTATGCTCCATAGCCGGTCGAAATAAGGCTCCCGCCCCTTCCGTCTTCCTGCCTAGCCCCCCTTGGTTTCCCTGTCTCTGCCGGCAACGGCAGCCAACCTGCCAGCCTCAGACCGGTAGCGGTGTAAACGATGGCTCCGCCCTCCCGTATGCCGTCGCGGTCGCCCGCCGGCAGATGCTAAAGGCGATGCCGCAAACGGCCAGTGCGATAAATAGAGATGACCATTCCGCCTCCACATTAAGTTTCCCGATAGCCCGGGGTCCATGCAAGGTCAGCACCCACAACAGGAACATAATACCCAGCCACAAAGCGGCCAGCCGGACCTTTAGGTTGGTGAAAAAGCTGAAGGCAGACAACAAAAAGGCGGCGATCACCACATACGATAGAAATACATGTCCAGGCATCCAGGAAGGCATCAATGTCTGGATATAATCGTTGTATTTAATGTGCAGGACGGCAAATACCAGCAGGCTCAGGGCAAAAAAGTAGATGCTCACTATGGCCATGAGCCCGGTTATCTTACTCCACCTTGGCTCTTCGCGGCCATAGTTGGCGGCAATTATAAAGCCCCCGCACCCCAGCATCACCGTCTCGAAGGCCGCCGTCCATTCATTGGGATTATATATGTCGCCCAGCAGCTTCGGCAGATGCAGGAAGAGGAAGAATACAAAGAACGCTACCCCTGCCAGCACGGCAGCGAGCTGCCGCCGGACCCGGAAAAAAATACCCGCTGCGGCGACCAGGAAGACCATGCTGCTCAGGTCCACCCAGAACAGCCGCAGCGGTAGGGTAGAAGGCACGGGGAGCATCCCCGTGAGAAAATTTTGTACCACCAGCTGGATCACCCCCAGAGCGGCGACCGCCGTTGCATACAAGTAGGCCCCTGCCCCCGTAAATTTTTTCATAAGCACAATTTTTAAGTTGAAACAGATAAAGATTGACAGTGAAGACGGCTCCTCTAAATGGCGCGTGCACGGTGACAAATGTAAATTTGAGCAGAAGCCCGTAATTTTCCAGTTCATGTCTTATACAAATTGGTACAAATTGGTACAATCCAATAATTCCTATTACCTTTATCTCCACTTACCCCGCTTCTGCCTGATTTCACATCTCTCAGCCTTCTGCTTTCACATATTGTCTTCTATTTATTCACTCAAATTACAAGGAGGTTTTATGAGATCGCCATCTTATGCCTTGCTAACAGCAAGCGTCATCTTTTTCCTTTCTTCCTGCCAAAAGCGCATCCCCGGCATTTGCAATTGCAGCCCAGGTGATTATGTTTCCAAAACGTCTGTATTCTCCACCGGCCTCAACAATCCCAGAGGCCTCAAATTCGGACCCGACGGCTATCTCTATGTAGCAGAAGGCGGTATCGGCGGAACCCACCCTGCCACCTGCGAGCAGGTCTTACCGCCCGTTGGCCCCTATCTGGGCAGCGACACCGGTTCCCGCATCTCCCGCATCAGTCCTTCCGGCCAGCGTTCCACATTCGTCAACGGCTTGCCCTCCAGCGAAACAGCTCCTACCCAGGGTAACCTGATCAGCGGAGTAGGCGATGTATCCTTCGTCGGCAATACCCTCTACGCCGTCCTGTCCGGCGCCGGCTGCTCGCATGGTGTGTCTATCCCCAATGGAGTCATCCGTATCAACTCCAACCACAGCTGGCAGATGGTCGCCGACCTCAGCGCGTATCAGATGAGCCACCCAGTTAAAAACCCGAACCCGCCCGACTTCGAGCCCGATGGCACATGGTATAGCATGATCGATGTCAACGGCGATCTCTATGCAGTAGAGCCCAACCATGGCGAGCTGGACAAGATAACCCCCAAAGGCGTGATCAGCCGCGTGATCGACATCTCCGCCGCCGAAGGACATATCGTCCCCACAGCTGTGACCTGGCACAATGGCTATTTCTACGTCGGTAACCTCGACCTCTTCCCCATCACCGCGGGTAGCTCCAGCATCTATAAGATCTCTACCTCGGGCAGCATCAGCGTCTTTGCCACAGGCTTCACCTCCGTCACAGGCGTGGCCTTCGACGAGCTCGGCGGCCTGTATGTCCTGGAGAATACTACCGGTAACCTCTTCCCCACACCCGGCTCCGGCGATATCATCCGCGTAGACCCCTCCGGCACCAGGACGACCATCGCTTCCGGCCTTAACCTGCCCACGGCCATGACCTTCGGCCCGGATAATAATAAGCTCTATGTCTCCGCCTGGGGCTTCGGCGGCGCCCCCGGCATGGGTGAGATAGACGAGATCGATATCACCTGCGCCAAGCAGCAGACAACCATAGCGAAATAGATTCCATTCGACCAGCTCCACTCATGTAAATGGTGGAGCTGGTCTTTCTATTTTCCCTTACCTTGAAAAACTAAATTTAATCCATGACCAATTCCCTGTTACGCGCCTGCTGTTTTCTGATGCTCCTTTCCATGGGCTGTCGCATGCAGCCTTCCTCATCTGCAAAGCAACAGCAGTACCAGTCTCTCCTGGACCAAAAGGATTTCTTCCGGTTGCAATCCCTGCTGGCCTCGGATACTGAAGGACTCTCGCCGCAGAAAAAACTTTACTTCCAGGCCTATACAGACAATGCCTTCAACCGGAACGAAGCTTCCAACAAAGTCATCGCCACGCTGTTAGATCAGGACAGCTCCAGCCTGTCCGATTCTCTAAAGGTTAACCTGCTCCAGATCCAGGAAGACAACGATTTCAAAACCTGTCATTATGCCCTTGGAGCAGCGGCAAACAGGCAGCTCCTCAGCCGCTACCGCGCCCAGCTCGATAGCTCCACGGCAGACGATATCGCCAACAAGACCCTCATCGACAGCGGCCTCGCAGCCATTCCACCGCAGCAGATGACCCTCCCCGATAGCGCGACTATTCCCTGGCATAAGGACAAGGTAGGGCTGACCGAGATCCAGGTACGGATGCGGGACTCCTCAGTCTCCTCCATCTTCGACACCCGCGCCAATATCTCCAGCATCAACGAGACCTATGCCAAAAAGCTCGGCGTCCATCTGCTCGGAACTAAGTATAAGGAAAGCAGCGGCGCCACTGGCAACACCTTCCAGGTTGCTCTCGGCGTCGCCGACAGCCTCTGGCTGGGCGCTATCCTGCTGCAGCATGTGGTATTCCAGGTCATGCCCGATTCTATCCTGTACATTGCGCCCATCGATTTTCGCATGAACATCATCATCGGCTATCCCGTGATCGCCCAGCTCCGGGAGATCCATATCCTTAAGAACGGGTCGATGGTCATCCCTGCTCAACCCACTCCCAGCACTCTGCACAACCTGGCCATGGACGGGCTCAACCCCATGCTATCCTGCATCGTAGGCAAGGATACCCTGATCTTTAAATTCGATACGGGAGCTTGGGGAACGGACTTTTTCGATACCTATTATCACCGGTACGCAAGCGATATTCAGCAGCACGGCAAGGCCGACTCCGTGATGACCGGTGGCGCCGGCGGCGTGGTCAGGGAAAAAGCCTATATCCTAAACAATATCAAGCTAACGGTGGGCAGCAAAACCGCGACCCTAAATAAGGTCACGGTCCATAGCGACCCCATACCCAATCAGCACGATGTCGTCTATGGCAACCTGGGTCAGGACCTTATGCAGCAGTTCGACGAGATGATCCTCAACTTCGACTCGATGTATATCGATTTCAAATAACCATTTTCCCTCATGTGACCGTTGTGACCCTGCCGAAAAGGCGATTTTCACCCATGTGGCATAAAGGAGCTAAATTGCTCCTGAATTGACCGGCCCCGCACCCCCCTGGCGGCACCTGTCCGGGTCAATTTTTTGTTTGTTGCAGGCAACGTTTAGTTGCAGCACGGTATCTTCTCATTAGTTATATATAACGTACAACCTTGACAGAACGAGAACTGATCGAAGGATGCCTGAAAAACAACGGAAAAAGTCAGCGCAGACTTTTTGAAGAATATGCCGGTAAGATGATGACCGTTTGCCGGAGGTATGCCTGCGACCAAACGGAGGCGGAGGACATGCTCCAGGAAGCTTTTATAAAGGTTTTCACCAATATTGGCCAATACCGCTTCGAAGGATCTCTGGAAGGCTGGATCAGGCGGATCGTGGTACACACCGCGCTCAGGGCCCTGCAAAAGAAAAAAGTCCGTTTCGTAGAGATCAACGAAGACCTGGAAAGTGCCCAGTCTGCTAACGCAGATGCATTGACAACACTTAGCGCAGAGGAGCTATTGAAGCTCATAAGCGCGCTGCCCGATGGCTACCGAATCGTATTCAACCTATACGTGCTGGAAGGATATGATCACAATGAGATCGCCGCAATGCTGGACATAGGCGCTGCCACCAGCCGGAGTCAATTGTCGAAAGCCCGAAAGCTCCTGCAAACCCAAATCGAGAACTTAAAAAAATTGCCGAAGAGATATGCTTGATAATCAATTTGATCAATTTTTCAGGGATCGGCTCCTAAATCACTCGTCCAAAGTGCAGCACAGCACATGGAGGAAGATCCATAGCAGCTGGGCCCGCAATAACCCCTTCACCGTCTGGAAATGGTATATTTCCGGTGCGGCAGCGGTCGTCGTTCTTTTGACAGTAGCTCATTTTATTTTGACGCCTGCCAAAAAGCCCCTTAACCCTACAGCCAAATCTTCGCCCACCTCAACGACCCAGCCTTCTGCCGACGCCTCTGCTAGCCCTTCCGGCAACCCATCGACCGCCTCGTCCGGCAATGCATCGAGCAATGCATCGAGCAATGCGTCGGCCAACCCGTCGACTAATACGCCGGCTAATGGCTCTGCCGTTTCTCCGGCTACCCGTCCGGCAGCGTCCCCATCTACGGCTGCGACACCATCAACTGGCCCGTCCTCGGCCGCCAAGTCCATGACCACCTCATCCTCGACCGCCGCTTCCACGGCTGCCCGATCTACCACATCCACGACTGCCCGGCCTGGCGCCCCCACGACCAACCGATCAGCCACGAGT
>JAMFRX010000052.1 GCA_026224995.1 Puia dinghuensis | reverse complement strand
CCCGGTACTCTCCAGCAGTACGGTGATGGTCCCGCCCTGCGGCACGGCCGTAGGCTTTCCCGTGGCATCCGTCATCTGGGAGAACCTGAACCCGCAATGCAGCACGTTCATCTCATCGTCGCCGTCCATCTTAAGCTTGGCAATAAAAGACATAATTAACAATTAGAATGTAAGGACGGGTGGCCGGAGCCACCCGTCCGAAGATTATACCCACTCATTTGTGTGCTTGCCGGTGCCAAGATCGATCTCCTTGGCGCTAAGCGTAAAGGATTCCGTCACGGGATTGTCGCCTGTGCTGTCGAAATTCTCGTTGTAGTCGACCAAATAGGCTTCCTTGAACTTCAGCTCCTTTAGAGTAGCATCGTTATCACGCTTGCTGTATACGATGCTCCCGTCCTTCCGCTCGAAGCTGTTGCACATCCACTCAAAGAAGGTGGTATCACCAGTAGATTCCGTGGTGATAGAGATTTTACCACCGCGTGTGACGGAAGACGGACGCCCCGTAGCATCGGTTTCCTGCCGCAGATCATAATGGAGAGCCAAGACATTGACTTCCTTACCGCCTACCTTCAACTTGACTTTAAAAGACATAACAATGGGATTTTTAGAATGAATAAATGTTATAAAACCGATTAAAATTTTTACCTGTGTCGTTCTGGTTGGCCGTCCCCCGTCGTTCCATCGGGCCGTCGCCGGCCGGACATACCCCTCCCCTTCGGCGCCATGCCGTTCTTTTTTTTACCCCCTAATTCCGGAAAACTTCCCCGCTATTTATCCTGGGCGTACTCGGACTGCCAATCCGTTCCATCATCGCCCTTCTGCCCTTCCAGCTTGATCATAAACGTCTTCGCAGGAAAATAGGGTTTAAGGTGAATGTCCAGGTAGATCTTGTCCTTCTGTACGGGGTCCTGCTCGAAACGCCGGATCGTGAAATTCTCGATCAGCTTGTTCGGTCCCGTTATGCTGTCAAGGAATTTGACGATCTGCCCGTTCAGCTCCTTCCGCGTATTGCCATTGAAATTCTCGAAGGCCCTCCTGTTGAGGAAGTCCATCATCACCTTCGCTACGTAATCAAATACCCGCACAACGCTGTAGGTCTGCAGCCCGATATTGTCGCCATTGAACAGGGTCTTGGCAGAGAAGGCCATCACCTTCCCATATTCCTTGACCATGGGGACCAGCCCCAGCTTCTCCAGCGAGGCGATCTCGCTTTTTTTCAGGTCGAAACGCACGCCGTCGACCCCATTCAGGCCACCATGCTTTTTGCCGGCCGTCACCTGCGACATCAACGTACTGTAGATCTTTCCGGCAAACGCACCGGCCGCAGGCACGAACAGATCCTCTTCTTCCTCTACTTCGTCGAACTTTCCTCTGCCCACCAGCCAGTTGCAGCCCATGATCACATTGCTGCGATAGATATCTCCACCCGTAAGATTGGCTGCCTCAAAAAGCTCCATCACATCGTCCGGGGCATCCAGATCTTCGAAATCGGTGACCAGCATCGCCTTGTTCTCATAGGCGATCTTCGCCCATTTCTCCACCACCTTGTTGGAACCCAGGTAGCCTGGTATCACCACCATCCCATAATTCTCCCGGAGATCCAGCCTGTCGTAGTTTTCTACCAGCTCGGTTTGTATCGCATCGATGAATCGTGTATTGTCGAGGTCCTGCAGCTGCTCCATATCGGCATTGATGATGGAGATATTCTTCACCTTGGTGCTCTCGGAGTTAGCGTAGAACAAGGAAACGGAACGATAGGAACGTTCCAGGTCCTTGGTGGCTTCTACCGCCGCCTTCAAATTCCTTTTCAGCACCTCTTCTTCTAAATTAGACTTCTCCTGGCAGGCCGTCAATATCTCTCCCAGGTCGTCGGAACTGCTCAGCGCCTCGCTCCACCACTCCAGCGTCTTCTTCAGGGTCTCCCGCTCGGCTTTCTTGGAAGACTCCTCGAGGAAGATCTTCTTCCGGGCCTTCCGCTCCGGGTTGATATTCTGTACGGCGTCGATGGCGGATTCCAACAGATCGAACCCACCGAATTTTTCCAGTTTCTTCAGACTGCTCTGGAGCGCCTCTTCAGGGTTGTCGATACTTCTTACGGCTTCCTGTACTTTGGCTTGCAATTCAGCAGCTTTCAAAGGTTCCTGCGGCATGGCTTTTAATTGTATTAATGAGTTATTGCAATTCTATTTATTCGCGCCCAGCTCTTTTATCAGGGCATTCAGAGAAGTGATCAGCGCCTCCTTGGTCTCCGGGTTTCCCAGCACCTGCTTCAACAGCTTGTTCGTCTTCAGCTGCTTGATGATCTTCTGATACTGCTCTTTCTTGAGGTTCAGATCGCCGAGAAAGCTACTCTGAGCCGTAATACCCTTCACCCCGAAATCACCAAGGTTGCTGAAGTGGAGCGTCTCCTTCTTCGTAGAACCTTCTTCTGTTTCGAAGTCCATTTCGACCTTAGGTTTAAAATGCTCGAAAACTTGTTCTGCATTTGTCAGACCATAGACGATCGCCGGCTTGACAGGCGAATCGGCCGTTAGCTTCTCCGCCAGCAACACCCGGTTCTGGGGAATATCGGCAAAGGCCTCGAAGGCTTCCGTTTCCTGAACGGTACCGCCAATACTGTATTTCTCAACCGCCATAAGTAGATATATTTAATGAAAATTAAAGAAAATTTTGTCAGATATCAACTACCCACTTCCCACAGGATCTCGCCGCTGGGCGATGCATCCAGCTTGATCACACTCCCAGCTCCTATCTCGCCGGCGATCAGCTTCCGCGACAATGGTCTCCTTAGCTGCCCGCGAATGACTCCGCCAAGCGGACGCGCGCCATATTGCGGCGTAAAGCCCATCTGCGCCAGCAGGTCCATCACATTCTCCGTCAGCTCCAGCCTGATACCTTGCTTGTCCAAAGCGGCGATCAGGGGCTTCAGCTGGATACGCAGGATGTTCCGCACCATGGGGCCGCTCATCGGCGCGAACGGAACGATCTCGGACAGCCGCGCCAGGAACTCCGGCCGGAAATGCCGGGCCATGATCTCCAGCATTTCGTTGCTCGTAGGCGTCACCCCTTTATTAAAGGAGTCCGCCACATGCTGACTGCCGATATTGCTCGTAAAGATGATCACCGCATTGCTGAAATCGCCTTCCTTTCCTAATTTATCGTGCAGCTTGCCTTCATCCATGATCTGCAGGAAGATATCGAAGACGCTGGAATGCGCCTTCTCGATCTCGTCGAAGAGCACCACCGAATAAGGTTTCTGCCGGATCTTGTTGACGAGCAGGCCGCCTTCTTCATAACCCACATAGCCCGGAGGTGCGCCATACAGCAGGGCGGCGGAATGCTCTTCCTTGAATTCCGACATATCGAAGCGGATGAGAAAGCTTTCATCCTGGAACAAGAAGTTCGCCAGCGCCTTGGCAAGCTCCGTCTTCCCCGTACCCGTAGGCCCCAGGAAGAAGAAAGAGCCTATCGGCTGGCCCGGCTTGCCAAGACCGCTCCGGGATTCCAGGATAGCTTCCGCGATGCTCTTGACGGCATGGTCCTGGCCAATGACACGTTGCTTCAGCATCGCCTCCATGTTCAGCAGCCGCTCTTTTTCCTGCGTCTGTACCTTGCCGATAGGAATGCCCGTCTTGTAAGAGACGATAGCCGCCACATCGCCCGTAGCCAGCTCCATATGCGGGTTGACCGCTCCGGCCTCCAGGGCATCCAGCGCCAAACGAATGTATTCCTTTACCTGCTTCGCTTCGGTGTATTTGTTGGGGTCGTCCTCATTCTGGAAATAGGCCCAAAGGATAGGGCTCAGCTTATGCCGCATCTGCAGGACCAGCCACTGCCAGTCTTCCACGCTATGCGGTTCCGGTCCCTCGTCATCGGCCCGCCACTGGTCATACTCATGCCGCAGTGTCGCGAGGTCACCCTTGGCCGTATCGTTGATCATCCGCAGCGCTGCCATCGTTCGGTCCACCAGGTCGATGGCGGCATCGGGCAGCCTCCGGTCCTTGATATAACGCTTGGAGAGGCGGATCGCTTCCTTCTGCGTTTCTTCGGGAACGGTGATCCCATGATGCTGCTCATAACGGGGGATGATCCCCTTGAGCATCCGGAAGCAGATCTGCGCATCGGGCTCTTCCACCCGCAGCAGCTCGAACCGCCGGTTCAGCGCCTCGTCGGGCTCTATATACTTACGGTATTCCTCCTGCGTCGTCGCGCCGATCAGCGTGATCTCGCCGCGTGCTAATTCCGGCTTCAGCAGATTGATGGCCCCAGATGCCGGCCCGTTCCGGTCGATCAGCACATGGATCTCATCGATGAACAGGATCGCCTTATCGAATTGCCGGATCTCCTCGAGGATGCCTTTCAGCCGGTCTTCGATCTCCCCCTTGTAAGAGGCGCCCGCGATCAGCGTTCCCGTGTCCAGCTCGAATATCCGGGCATTCAGCAGCTGCTGCGGCACCTTCCCGTCCAGGATGGCCTGCGCAAAACCTTCTACCAGCGCGGACTTGCCCACACCCGGCTCACCGGCGATCAGCACATTCGGCTT